>JBFLWP010000009.1:0-12329 GCA_040757595.1 Nitrospirota bacterium
TTCAGCGCCTCGCCGACCTTGAGGATCGCTTCGAGTCGGCGTTGCTCACCAAGAGCCTCAAGGAGGAGCGTTTCCTCACCCTCGATGAGGTCACCAAGCGTCTGGGCTTGTGAGCTACGGACTGGAGTTCTCTGAAGCGGTCTATGCCAAGCTGGAAGACCTGGGTGCCAGCGATGCCAAACGGCTCCGACAGGTCTTCCTGAAGATCCTGAGTCTCCGCCGTTCACCACGTCCTCCCGACTCCGAACAACTGAGCCACTTCACCTACCGGGGCCTGGCCGGCTTCCGTGCCACCCAAGGCGAATACCGGATCATCTACGCGATCGACGAGAAGTCCAAGATCGTCAAAATTGCCCGGATTCTCCACCGCGACCGCGACTACCGCGAGCTCGACCAACTGTAAAAGACCTGCCCCTCCCTCTCATCCCCGTTGGCTTGATGAGCCCAGGACTTCACGCACTTTGGCGCGCAAGGTATCCGGCGAACATGGCTTGGGAAGAAAGGCGCTGTCCTCCTTCGAGTTGGGGCCTGTTGCCGGGAGGCCGGCCTCATCGCCTGAGATAAAGTGTATTCGGACCTTTGGGCGGCTGGCGCGCACGCGGGCGGCGAGTTGGCGGCCGTTCATGTCGGGCATGCGGATGCCTGTGAGGAGCAAGTAAAGAACCCTGCCCTTCCGGGCAGGGCTTTTTAAACCAGGAGGACTCTCTCTCCTCCGCTACGCTACGGGCTGCCATTCATCCCCGCTCTTCCGAGCGGGGCATTCTTGGCAGGTTTCGTAAAGGCTCGACGCCAGCGGAGCGGCGACGCTGGCGGGATGGCATCTACGCCCACATCCGGGACGTGATGTCGCAGCAAGGCAGCCTCAGTATCGAGCGCCGGTGTCAGCCGGGCGGGCTTCTACCGGTCCTGGCAGCAGGCCGCACCCGTCGAGGAAGAGATGGCCGTACGGGCCGAGATCCAGCAGATCGCGCTGGCGCATCGGCGACGGTATGGGTATCGGCGGATTACGGCTGAGCGGCGGCGGCGGGGCCTGCTGGTCAATCACAAGCGGGTGGCCCGGCTCATGCGAGAAGACAATCTGTTAGCCATCCAGCCCAAGGCCTTTGTGGTCACGACGGACGCCCGCCACGACTTCGAGGTCTATCTCAATCTGGCCAGCCGGCTGACGCTGACCGGGATCGCCTTCCCCCGCATGGCCCGCCTGCCGAGCAGCATCAACCAGCCGGCTGCCGGAAAACCGGCCCCACTCGAAGCCCAGGCTGATTCCGTGACCATCATGCAAAAGGTTTGACCAGAGTCTGGATGAGGGAGGCCAGCCGCCGTCGCTCGCCGTCCTGGATCGTGATGAATTGCACGGCAAACTCCCGCCGCATGGCCCGCCGGACCGCCGCCAACTCGATCGCGATCGGCGTCGCCTCACCCGGCGCGTGGATGTAGAGGGCCACGTGCGTTCCGACCTCGACGGAGACGGGGCTCTCCACCGCACAGCCGCCCATTGAGAGGTTGTAGGTCGTCCCCTGCTGGAGCCCCTCGAATTCGTGGGCCGCAAACGACACGGGCAGATCCGCGGCAAATCGGGGGGACTGGCGCAACTCCATCGGCGGCACAGGCTAGGGCTTTGCCGCCCTCCTGTCAAGCACTTCCCGTGCTCCCTCGATCTATGAGCCGCGTCACGGGAGAGCGGAATGGTCGGCTACCGCAGTCGCCGATACACATCTCCGTAGCCTTTTCCTCATCTCGTCAGCGCTCACCGCCGCTTCACTGCGTCGTTCCACCACGACCGCCAGATCGTGGAGATCTTCCAGAAGCCGCTCGTACCGCCATCCCCCTCTAGCCCGCATTATTCACGAACGCTTCTGCTGCAATCGCACATTCGCGGCTGCGACAAGCCTGCATGCGGCAATGCGGCATGCAGGCGGGCGGGCTCGCCGCTCGGTCGGTCAACATACTGCAAGAGTATGCTTCCCTCCCTCGCGCCTCCACGCGCCCGTTTCGCCAGGCGACTGTGCGATTTCGCGACGAACCGCCGTGAATAATGCGGGCTAGCCTCCCGCTATGAGCCATAGGCTATAAGCTCCTATCTCCCGGCGATACGCCATCAGCCATCAACTCTTGTCCACCCCCCGCGCCCGGCATTGGCATCCCTACGAGAATCCGCTAAACTGCTGGGGCTATTAGGAAAGGCTCCTGGCGTCTTTTCGAGCGCGGCGTCTTTTTTCTCGCATGACCAAACTCACCCTCGGGCAACTGTCCGCCCTCCTGTTCCGCGCGTGCGACGACCTGCGCGGGAACATGGACGCCTCCGAATACAAGGAATACATCTTCGGCATGCTCTTCCTGAAACGGATGAGCGACCTCTTCGACCAAGAGCGCGAGCAACTGGCCAAAGAGCTGAAGGCGCGCGGCATGTCGGATGCGGCTATCGCCAAGCAACTGGTCAATCACGACAAGTACACCTTCTGGGTCCCGGACGAAGCCCACTGGTCCAAGATTCGCCACCTCAAGACCAACGTCGGCACGGCGCTGAACAAGGCCCTCGAAGCGCTGGAAGACGCCAACGTGGACGCGCTCCAGGACGTCCTCAAACACATCAACTTCAACCGCAAGATCGGCCAGCGCACGCTCGACGACGACACGCTCGCCAACTTCGTCCAGAATTTCGAGAAGATTCCGCTGCGCGACGAGAACTTCGAGTTCCCCGATCTGCTCGGCGCCGCCTACGAATCGCTCATCAAATGGTTCGCGGACTCCGCCGGGAAAAAGGCGGGCGAGTTCTACACGCCGGCGGAAGTCGTGCGCACGCTCGTCGAGATCGTCGAGCCCCAAGAGGGCATGAGCGTTTACGACCCGACGTGCGGCTCCGGCGGCATGCTCATCCAGACGCGCGATTACATCCGCGAGTGCGGCGGCGACCCGCGCGACCTCTCGCTCTTCGGCCAGGAGAGCATCGGCACGACCTGGTCCATCTGCAAGATGAACATGCTCCTCCACGGCATCCCGCACGCCGACATCCGCCAGGAGGACACCATCCGCCGCCCGCAGCACAAGGACGAGCGCGGCGAGCTCCAACGCTACGACCGCGTCCTCGCCAATCCGCCCTTCAGCCAGAACTACATCAAGAAGGACGTCGAGTATCCCGGCCGGTTCGCCGTGTGGATGCCGGAAAAGGGCAAGAAGGCCGACCTCATGTTCGTCCAGCACATGCTCGCCGTCCTCAAGGCCGACGGGAAGATGGCCACCATCATGCCCCACGGAGTGCTCTTCCGAGGGGGCGAGGAAAAGGCGGCGCGCCGGCACTTCATCGAGCGCGGGTGGCTGGAGGCGATCATCGGCCTGCCCGCCGGGCTGTTCTACGGCACGGGCATTCCCGCCTGCGTGCTGGTGATGAACAAGAAGGGCGCCGCCGCCCGCCAGCATGTCTTCTTCATCAATGCTGACCGGGAATACCGCGAGGGCAAGGCGCAGAACTTCCTCCGCCCGGAGGACATCTCGAAGATCGTCCACGTCTATCGGACCATGCAAGACGTGCCCGGCTACGCCCGCCGCGTCCCGGTGAGCGAGATCGCCGCCGAGGACTATAACTGCAACATCCGCCGCTACGTGGACAACGCCCCGCCGCCCGAGCCGCATGACGTGCGCGCCCATCTGCACGGGGGCGTGCCCGCGAGCGAGATCGCCGCGCTCGACCACTTCTGGAAGAACTACGCGGGATTGCGCGAGCGCATCTTCGCCCCGCGCCTCAGCAGCCCCCTCTCCCAGCGAGAGAGGGCTGAGGTGAGGGCAGAGCCCCCGTCCTCCGGCATGCGCGTCAAAACGCCGTTGCCATCTGAGCTTCTCCAGTTGGCCCGCACCCTCCGTCAAAAAAGCACGGACGCCGAAACCCTCATGTGGCAACTCTTACGCGGGCGCCAGATTGCCGGGGCCAAATTCCGTCGCCAACATCCGCTCGAACCGTATGCGCTCGATTTCTATTGCCATGAGTTGAAGCTCGCCATCGAGTTGGACGGTGGACAACACGACGAATCGGCGGGGCGCGCACACGATGCGCGGAGAGATCGCTTCTTAGTGAAAAAAGGCATTCGGACGCTCCGGTTTTGGAACCACCAGGTGCTTGCTGAGACCGAAGCCGTATTGGAGGCGGTGTATCAAGCGGTGGTGGAGTCGGCAGTCCCAGGTCCCTCACCCAACCCTCTCCCGGGGGGAGAGGGCTTTTCGACTCCCGGGAGAAACCCGAGGGATGAGGGGGCCTACGCCGACTTCGCGCCCGCTGTCACCGACCGTCGGACCTTGGCCGATCTGGTCAAGAGCGATCCTGGCGTCGCCAAGGCCCACACGCGCTTTCTCGCCACGCTGGAGGCCTGGTGGAAGGACAACCTCCCGCTCATCGAAGCCCTCGCCCCGACGAACGGCCAGCGCGGGAACGTCTATGACCTGCGCCGGACGCTGCTCGCCAGCGCGGCCAAGGCCTTTGCCAGGCAGGACTTGCTGACCGAGCACCAGATTCGCGGGGCGCTGGCCAGCTACTTCGAATTCTTCAAGCCGGAGTTCAAATCCATCGCCTTCAGCGGGTGGGGACCGGAGCTGATCCCGGACGACGAGATTCTCCAAAGCCAGTTCCCCGAGATTCTCGCCGAGATGGAGCAGAAGCGCCTGCGCCTGGCGGAGCTCTCCGCCCTCTTCGCCGCCGCCGATGAGGAGGACTACGAGGACGCCGACGACACGGGCGTCCTGCCGGACGAGGAAGTCAAAGCCCTCAAGGCCGAGCTCAGGGAAGCCAGGGCCCAGGCCAAGCTGGCGAAACGGGAAAAGCGGGACGACACGGAGTTCCTCGCCCGAGCGCAGGAGATCGAGAACCGCCTTGCCCGGCACAAGGCGCTGGAAGACGAGGCCAAGCGAATCAAAGCGGAGCTGCGCGCCGCGGAGAAAAGGGAGGAAGAGCTGGTCGCCGCCGCACGAGGGAAGATAAACCGCGACGAGGCCCGCCGCGTGATTCTCGACCGCCTCCACCGGCTGCTCGTACAAACTTACGAAGGCTACCTCCGCGCGGACCAGCGCGCCTGCCTCGCCGCGCTGGAAAACTTGCACGCGAAATACGCCGTCACCGCCAAGGCCATCGAGGCCAGTCGTGATGCCGAGGCCGCGAAGCTCAAGAAGTTTCTGGCGGAGTTGGGGTATGAGTGAGGGCTGGCCTGAAAAGCCTCTGAGTGAACTGGCCACAATTACAATGGGCCAGTCTCCGGAGTCATCGTGCATCAACGCATCTGAGCGCGGCCTTCCATTTCTTCAAGGCTGTGCGGAGTTCGGAGCAAGAGTCCCTTCCGCCACGTCTCATTGTTCACCGCCGCTTCGCGTTGCGAAATCAGGTTCGGTCTTGATTAGCGTCAGGGCCCCAGTTGGGACGACCAACCTTGCAGACCAAGATTATTGCATCGGTCGTGGTCTTGGAGCCGTTTCAGCCAGGCAGGACTTGGCAGACAATGTCTTCCTTCTCCATGCCATCGAGCAAAATGTCGGGTTCCTGCACCGACGCAGTCAAGGATCTACGTTTCTTGCAGTCGGGGCAAAGGAGTTGTCGGCACTTCCAGTGCCGGCGATATCGTTGAGAATCCAACGCCGGATTGCTGAAATTCTTTCGACGGTGGACGAGACGATCGAGCAGACGGAGGCGCTGATTGCGAAGTATCAGCAGATCAAGGCGGGGCTGATGCACGACCTTTTCACCCGTGGCCTCACCCCCGACGGCCGCCTCCGCCCCACCCGCGCCCAAGCCCCCCACCTCTACAAAGATTCCCCCCTCGGCTGGATTCCGAAAGAGTGGGAATGCCTCTCCATAGGAGAATTATTCACACGGCGGGTTGAACGAGGAAAGGCAGGGTTGCCAGTAATGGCCATAACGATGTATGGCGGCCTTGTCGAACGAGATTCAGTCGATCGGCGAATAGAAAGCAAGCTTTCCCCCGAAGGTCATCTGCTCGTTCGGCGTGGTGATATTGCCTATAACATGATGCGCATGTGGCAGGGTGTATTGGGACGGGCGCAATACGATTGTCTTGTAAGTCCAGCTTACATCGTTTTGACACCCTCCCCCAGTGTTGATTCAGCATTTGCTGAATACTTGTTATCCAACAATGCCGCCGTCGCGATGTTCAAAAGACGTTCATACGGAGTAGTGGATGATCGCTTACGCCTTTACTTTCGAGATCTCATCCGCATTCAGCTTGCAGTCCCACGGAAAATCAATGAACAAATTGCAATTTCAGAACGTTTAATGAGGATGGATGAAACAATTAAGCGAATGGTTGCCAGTGTGGAGAAGCTTCGGCAACTCAAGCACGGCCTCATGCACGACCTCCTGACCGGCCGCGTGCGCGTGCGGGTGGCTGACTCGGCGGGCGGGTAAGACGGCGGGCTACTGTATGGACAGTTTCAGCGCGGCGGCGACGATCGGCTTGGCCCAGTCCGGCGTATGGGCAAGGTCCGGCGGGCCGAGG
The DNA here is from genome assembly GCA_040757595.1 of Nitrospirota bacterium. NCBI lineage: Bacteria > Pseudomonadati > Nitrospirota > Nitrospirota bacterium. Next base: position 6,492 of record JBFLWP010000009.1, read on the forward strand.
ATCGTGGTCCCTTCCACGTCTAGGATCAGCCTGGGCTTCGGCACCTTGCCGGCGGCGGGATCGGCTTCGGCGCTGTTGTCGAACACCCGCAGGGCGGCGAGGCGGGGCAGGAGCGCGATGAGGTTCAGCCGGCTGCGCTCGTAGCGCCGGCGGATGTCTTCCTCGGGAACGTCGTGGCCGCCTTGGCGGACTCGGGACCGCACGCGGGCGACGTGCAGGTCCGGACCGGACAGGCCCACGTACCAGACATGGATCGCCATGCCCTGCGAGGCGGCCTGCGCGAGGAGGCGCGGGATCGTCCTCCCGCCGAGGGTCGTCTCGAAGGCGAAATCCAGGCGCTCCTGGATCGCCCGTTTCAGCAGGCGCACGCCCTGGCGCCACGCTTCGCCGTTGGCGTCCGCCTGGGAGAGGGCGGGATTCGCCGCTCTCAATGCGCGGGCGACCTCGTCCGGGTTGTAGTAGTCGCTTCCCCGTTCCCGAAACGTGGCGCCGGCCAGGCTGCTCTTGCCCGCGCCGTTCACGCCGGCGATCACGTAGATGCGCGGCGGCTGCGGGGCGGTCATTTCGCGGCGCGCGGGAGGGGAGTCCGGCGGGGACCCTTGTGCGCTGTCCGGCGATCCTTCCGCGCGGCCTTGACGGCGGCGCGGCCGAGCTGAGCGGGAGAGGCGTGGAACGCGGCCGCCATGCCCTTTCTGGCTTTCGGCGTCTGCATGCGGGCCAGCAGCGCGTCGAACGCCGAGCCGAGATCCTGGAGCGTACGGGAACGTTCTTTGACCAGCGATTCGAACTCGTCGAATGAGAGCAGCACGGCCTTGGGCGCGTCGTGGCGCGTGATGGCGACCGCCCCGCCATGCGCGGCTTGCTCGAGGATCGTCCCGAACTCGTTCTTGACTTTGGTGGCCGCCACGGTCGGAATATCCACGAGTTCGCCCAGGCTATTTCTGAACGTCAGCTTGGACATGGCGCTCCTCACAAGGCGTTCACGTTGCAACCAATTTAGCTGAATTGTACAAATTGGCTATTCCTCGGTCAAGTTCCGGCGTCGCCGAGGCCGCCCATGTCCGAATACCTCCATGTCGAAAGGCCGTTCCTGGACCAGCTCGCTGCGCTGGGCTGGACGGTCGTTGACCAAGGGCCGGGGGTGATCCCCTCCGATCCGGCGGCCAGCCTGCGCGGGACCTTCCGCGAGTGGCTGCTGCCCGACGTGTTCCGCCACGCCGTCCGGGCCATCAACCGCACCGAGGACGGCGGAGAGTGGCTGACCGCCGGCCAGCTCGACGACCTGCGCGACCAGCTTTTGCGCCAGCCCAATCGCACGCTGCTGGAAGCCAACGAGGCGGTGCAGAAGCTTCTCTTCAAGGCCCAGGTGGACGTGAACGAACTCACCGGGGAGCCCGATCCGGTCGTGCAGTTGATTGATTTCGCCCACCCGGAACGGAACCAGTTTCACGCCATCAACCAGTTCCGCATTGATACGCCAGGCTGCGTGAAGCGCTGCATCATCCCGGACATCGTGCTCTTCGTGAACGGCATCCCGCTGGTGGTGGTGGAGGCGAAGATCGGCGACCCGAATACGGCCAATCCGCTGCACGCGGCCTTCGTGCAACTGCTGCGCTACCGGAACGCCCGTCCCGAAACGGCTGCCGCCGGATTGCGCGAGGGCGAGCCGCGCTTGTTCCATTCCAACCTGTTGCTGGTCCGCACCTGCGGGGAGCAGGCGGAGTTCGGCACGATCACCTCCGACTCGGAGCACTTCTATGCCTGGAAGGACATTTGGCCGGAGCGCCGCCGCGTCTACCGCCCGCCGCTCGGCATCGAGCGGGAGCAGGAGCGGCTGATCCAGGGGCTGCTCGCCCCCGACACACTGCTGGCCGTGCTCCGCACCTGCACCGTCTTCATGGACACGGACGACGGCCAGCGCGTGAAGGTGGTCTGCCGGTATCAGCAATACCGCGCCGCCCGCCGCATCGTGGAACGTCTGCGCACGGGGAAGACGGCGGAGGAACGGTCCGGGGTCGTGTGGCACACGCAGGGCTCGGGCAAGTCCCTCACGATGGTCTTCGTCGCCCGCATGCTCCGCGTCTCGACGGACCTCGCGGACTTCAAGATCGTGATGGTCAACGACCGCGTTGATCTGGAAGAACAGCTTGCCGCCACTGCCCGGCTGATCGGCGGGAAGGTGCACGTCATCGAGAGCACGGCCCAGCTCCGGGAACACCTGAGCAGCGACGCCTCCGACGTGAACATGGTGATGGTCCACAAGTTCATGGAGCGGCCGGAAGCCCTGCCGCTGATGGTGGCCGAGACGCTGGCCGCGTACGGCAAGCCGCCCAGGGCCGAGACCTTCGGAGTCGTCAACCGATCGGAACGGATTTTGCTCATGATCGACGAGGCGCACCGGACGCAAAGTTCCGACTTGGGCGATAACCTGTTCGAGGCGTTTCCCAATGCGACCCGCATCGCCTTCACCGGCACGCCGCTCATCACCGAACAGCACGGCATGAAGCGGACGGTGAAGCGCTTTGGCGAGTATATCGACACCTACAAGCTGATGGATTCCGTCCACGACCACGCGACGCTGCAAATCCTCTACGAGGGCCGGACGGCGGATACAGCGCTCAAGGACAAGCACGGCTTCGAAACGAAGTTCGAGGACCTGTTCAAGGAGCGCACCGAGGAAGAATTGCTGGCCATCAAGAAGAAATACGGCACGAGCGGCGACATTCTCGAAGCCGAGAACCGCATCAGGGCCATCGCGCGCGATTTGGTGGACCATTACATCGACAACATCCTGCCCGACGGCTTCAAGGCACAGGTGGTCTGTCACTCCAAGCTGGCAGCGATCCGATACCAAGCCGCCATCCGGGCGGCGCTGGCCGAGCGGCTGAGCCGCGAGAAGAGCGCGCCCACGCCCGATGCCGATTTGATTCGGCGCATCGCGTTCCTGAAGGCGGCGGTGGTGGTGTCGGCCGAGCCGACCAACGAACTGGCCGCGATTACCGCCGCACGCAGGGAGGCGAAGGCGTGGAATGCGGTCGAGAACTTCTGCAAGCCCTTCGACTTCAACGACCCGGACAAAGCCCTCAGCGGCATCGCCTTCCTCATCGTGTGCGACATGCTGCTGACCGGTTTCGACGCGCCGGTCGAGCAGGTCATGTACCTCGACAAGCGGCTGCGCGAGCACAACCTGCTGCAAGCCATCGCCCGCGTGAACCGGGTCGCCAAGGGCAAGCACCGGGGCTTTATCGTGGACTACATCGGGCTGGCCAATCACCTGACCTACGCGCTGTCCATCTACGCGGAGGAAGATGCCCAAGACATCCAGCAAGGGCTGAAGAATCTGCTCACGGAACTGCCGATCCTCGAAGAGCGGTATCACCGGCTCCTCCAACACTTCCGGTCGGCCGGCGTGACGGAGATCGAGGCCTTCGTCACGGGAGCACCATCCACGCCGAAAGCCGAGGTCGCCGTGGTGCATGCGGCGGTGGGCGCGATGCAGGACATCAAGCGCCGGACCGACTTTGAAGTGTATCTGAGGAAGTTCCTCCAGAGCCTGAACCTGATCCTCCCGCACGAGGCCGGACATGCCTACCGTGGTCCGGCGCGACGTTTCGGCTATCTGCTCCGTATGGTCAAGGAACGCTACAAGGACGACTCCCTCGACATCGCCGATGCCGGCGCGAAGGTGAAGGCGCTCATCAACGAGCATCTGATTGACCTCGGCATCGACCCAAAGATTCCGCCCATCGAATTGCTCTCCCCCGATTTCATGGCGCACGTGCAGAAGCATGCCGCTGGCGACCCCGAGGCCAAGGCCAGCGAGATGGAGCACGCCATCCGCAAGCACTGTACGGTGCACTTCGATGAAGACCCGGCCTTCTACAAGCGCCTGAGCGACAAGCTGGAGAACCTGATCCAGGAGCACAAAAATAACTGGGAAGCCCTGGCGGAAGGCTATGAGCAGCTCCGGACCGAGGCATTGGCGGGCCGCACGGAGGCCGCCGAGGGGCTGACCAAGGAAGCGACGACCTTCTATGACTATGTGGTGCAATTGGCCTTCGACGGCGGGGACGTGCCCGCCGATCGCCGCCAACGGTTAAAGGAGCTGATGAGCCGTATCGTGGAGATTTTGCAGGAGACGATCGGCATCATCGACTTTTGGAAGAAACCCATCGAGGTCAAGAAGCTCCGGGGACACATCGACACCGAGATTCTGTTGTCGAACATTCCGCAGGTCGTCGCGCGGCATGAACGAATCGCGGTCGAAATCGTCAAGCTCGCGGAACGACGGCACAACCAACTCACACAATGAGCGCACCTGACAAGGACATCGCCTACGAGATCGTGCGCAGCCGCCGCACCACGGCTGACATCGTGGTTGAGCGCAATGGCCGCATCCTCGTGCGTGCGCCCGAAACGGTCACGGACGAACGCATCGAGGCCATCGTCGAAGCCAAGCGCTACTGGATCTACAAGACCCTCGCCGAGTGGCGCGACCTCAACGCCACCAGGGTGATCCGGGAGTATCGCAACGGCGAGGGGTTTCTCTACCTCGGCCGCTCGTATCGGCTCTCCCTCGTGGCAAACCAGGAAGAGCCGTTGTTGCTGAAAGGCGGACGGTTCTATCTGCGCCGTGATTTGGTGGACCGTGGCGAGGTTACTGCCGCCAAGGCGGCCTTCCGTGATTATTTCATCACCCGCGGCCTGGCGCGTATCGCCGAACGGGTTCGCTACTATGCGCCGAAGGTCGGCGTCGCCCCGCGCCGCGTCGATGTGAGGGAGCTTGGCCACCGCTGGGCTTCCTGTTCGCCGAGGGGCGATCTCGCTTTTCATTGGAAGTGCATGATGGCGCCGCCAACCATCATCGACTACATCGTCGTTCACGAGCTGTGCCACTTCCACCAGCTTCACCACACCGAGGCCTTTTGGAACGAAGTGGATAAGGTCCTGCCGAATTACCGAGAGCGGAAGGAATGGTTAAGGAAGAACGGGGCGGCCATGGACGTGTGAGTCCTCCCAAGCCCGCGCTCGCCGCCGCCTGGCGGTCTGTTACGGATCGAACAGACTTCCCGCAAGGAGATATGGCCATGAAGACGTTGGGTCGTTTCAGCCTCGCGGTGCTCCTGTACCTCTCGCTCCCGGGCTCCGCTTCCGCCGGGAGCGAGGGGTCGCCTGACGTCTCCCTGGTCGGCACCTGGGGCTGCCAGTCGGTCTACGGCGGTCCCTTCACCGGCCGGGCCTGTCCCACCTGGCCGCAACTGATCCTGCGGCCGGACGGCAGCTATACCTGGGGGAGCGAGAAGGGCACGTGGGAGGTGAAGGAGCAGGTGCTCCATCTGTCCGGCCGGATCGGGACCGGCCGCCTCGATGCGGACGGGAAGTTGATCGTCGAATACGACGTGAACGGCACCAAGTACCGCCAGACGCTCTTTCGCCGCTGACGATCGTGACGCTGCAATCCCGAACCCGTTCGCTCTGTGACGCGATCGAGCCGATGCCCGGCCGCATACGCCCGAGCCGGTTCAGATTCCAGCCTCAAGGGGCTAACCGGATGCCGTCAGCCGCGTGACCACCACGGTCGTCATCGTCTTCGCGGTCGTCTACCTGGGGATGATCCTCGGGGGGCTGCCGTTCTTCCAGCTCGACCGCACCGGCATCGCGCTGCTCGGGGCGATCGTCCTCGTGGCGACGGGCGACGTGAGTCTGGAGGCGGCGGGCCGGAGCGGCGCGACGAGGCCTACGCGCACTTCGATCGCTGGCAGACGACGAAGGGGCTGACCGTGGCGGCCGTCCTCGTCGCGGTCTTTTTGACCGCGCCCTGGCCGCGGGAGCTGGCGG
>JBFLWP010000009.1:12429-147357 GCA_040757595.1 Nitrospirota bacterium
GGCGGGCCGGAGCGGCGCGACGAGGCCTACGCGCACTTCGATCGCTGGCAGACGACGAAGGGGCTGACCGTGGCGGCCGTCCTCGTCGCGGTCTTTTTGACCGCGCCCTGGCCGCGGGAGCTGGCGGCGCTCGCGGGCGCCGGCCTGCTGCTCCTGAGCCGCAATCTCCACTCGCGCCGGATGCTCGGGCTGGTGGACTGGGAGCTGCTCGTGCTCTTCGTCGGGCTCTTCGTCGTGAACCGCGCGTTCGAGCAGACGGGCCTGACGGCCCGGGCCGTGCAGGCGCTCGCCGAGGTCGGACTCCAGCTCGAGCAGCCGGGGGCGTTGTTCGTGCTGACGTTCCTGCTGAGCAACGTGGTGTCCAACGTGCCGGCGGTGATGCTGCTGCTGCCGCTGGCGACCCACCCGATGGCGGGCACTCTGCTGGCGCTCGCGAGCACGCTCGCGGGGAACCTGCTGATCGTCGGCAGCATCGCCAACATCATCGTGGTGGACGCGGCCGAACGGCGGGGCCTGGCCATTGACTGGCGCCGGCACGCGCGCGTCGGCGTGCCGGTCACGCTCGCAACGCTCGGGATCTCCGCCGCTTATCTGTGGCTCCGCCTCACGTAGGCGCGACACGACGAGTCGGCAGGCGGCCCTGATCGTGGTTCAGCGGTTTTCCAGGCGGTTGTAGTCGAAGAGTCCCGCCTCGCGCGGCGCCCGCGCGCGGTAGGCCCGGTGGAGCTGGTCGCTGTGGGACCAGAAATCCGGGCTGGTCCGGCGCACGCCGAAGTGTTCCGCGACCGTCCGCGAGGCAGGTCCACGACACGCCATCCATGACCACCGTCCTCTTCGTCTGCACGGGGAACATCTTCCGGAGTGTCGCGGCGGAGTACGCGCTCAAGGCGCACCTGGGGCCGGACTCCGGCTACCTCGTCGGCTCCGCGGGCATCGAGGCCGTACCGCAGCCCCTGCACCCGGTCATCCTGGCGCGCCTGCGGGAGAAGGGTGCGGACCCCTCCCGCCACGCGCAGCGGCGCCTGACGCGCGAGCTGGTCGAGGCGAGCGACCTGGTCGTGGCCATGGGGCTGGACCACCGGGAGTTCATTCTCCGTCGGTTCGGCCGGAGGGCGCCCCTGTTCAACGAGCTGTGCTACGGGAGGGAGGAGCCGATTCTGGACGTCCACGAGGCGGTCCCGGACTGGGAGGTCAATCAGGAAGCCGCGCGCGACTACGCCTTTTCGGTCATCGAGTCCGTCTGGGCGGCCATGCCGGCCCTGCTTGCGCGGCTGCCCCGTCGGTAAGGCGATCGGCCGCTACTTGATCGTCTTCTGCGCGCGCTCGACGATCCAGTCCTCGACCGGAAAGTAGCCGTCCTTGGTGACGAAGGCCTGGCCGTCCTGGCTGTAGACGTAGCGGAGGAACTCGCGGACGACGGGCGGGAGAGGCTTCTTACCACGCAGGATTTTCCGGGGCTCCTGGTCCACGTAGACGTAAAGGTAGCGCCGGAGCGGGTAGCGGCGGTTCTTCACGTTGTCGAAGGTGGGCTCGACGTAGGGTGAGAACTCGTCCGCGGCCAGGGGCACCGGCCGGACGTCGGGACTGACGGCCGCGAGCCCGCTGTAGCCGATGCCGAAACGGTCCTCGCCGAGCGCCTTGACGAGGGCGGCGGACTCGGTGAACAGCCTGACGTCGTCCCGGAGCTCGTTCCTGGCCAGGGCATGTTCCTTGAAGAATTCGGTCGTGCCGGAGGCCGCATCCCGACCGTAGAGGCGCAGGGGCGCGTTTTCCCACTCGCCGCCGACGGAGAGCTGTCCCCAACTGGCGACCCGGTCGTAGCTGGAGGCGGGGCTCTTCGAGAAGACGGCGCGCACCTGGTCCAGCGTCAGCCCTTCCAGTTGGTTGTCCTTGTGCACGTACACGACCAGGGCGTCCACGGCGACGGCGTAGGGGGTCGGCCGGTAGCCGTGCTTGGCCTGAAACTTCGCGACTTCCCCGTCGTCCATCAGCCGTGACAGGTGGACCAGGTGCGCGGTGCCGTCCGCCAGCGCCGGCGGCACGGCGCCGGTCTTCTTGGCCTCCAGGCGGATGGCCACGGCCGGGTACAGCTTGCGGAAGCTCTCCGCCCAGAGCGTCATCAGGTTGTTGAGCGTGTCGGAGCCCACGATCGTCAGGGAGCCGGAGAGGCCGTCCGCCTTGGCATAGGGCTTCGCGGCCGGGGCGACCGTCGGCTGGTCCGCCGCAAGGACGGGCCGGGCGACCAATAGGGCCAGCAGCCAGAGGGCCGCCAGGCCGGTCCGGCAGGTCCACGCACGCGCGCTCATGGAGTCTCCTTCCGTTGGAGCCGCGGCGGAACATCGGCTCGTCCGGCCGCGGGCGGGGCCATCGTACCGAAGCTCCGAGCGGGAATCAACGGGAATCCAGACACCCGGCTTTGCTTGATTCCCCGCTCCGGCGGGACTATCATCGGGCCATGATCAACCTGGTGATTCTCGCGACGACCCTGTGGGTCTGCCCCGGGGACGTCTATTCCAACGAGCCGAAGCCTGGGTGCAAGCCCTTCCATCCATCGGACAAGGAGGGATTCACCGTCATCCCCGAGGCCCAGCAGGCCCCCGCTGCTCCCCAGAGCCCGACGCAAGCGCCGGGCTCCGTCATCATCGAGGAGAACGTCGTCCAGCAGAAGTCGGAGCCGCGCCCCAGAGCCTCCTCGAAGGAGTGCGAGCTCTACGACGAGTATCTGACGCTCAGCACCAAGTCGCGCGGCATCGGGGCACTGGAGCTCACGACCGCCGAGTACGAGCGGTGGACGCTGCTCAAGAACATGTTCAACATCGGCGTGCCGCCGGTCTGCGACCCCCAAACCACCAAGTGACCGGCTCGGTATGATCCGGCCCCTCGGCGCAACCCAGGAAATCCCTACCCGGACCAGCGCGCGCTTGCATTCGCGCCAGGGGCGTGGTATAGTCTGCTTCGTGCGTCATCGAGCCAGGGCCGGACGGTGGCGCGCGGATGTGCATTCCGGCCCGATTCCCGATATTGCCTTGTGGTATAGGAAGCTGATCGGAACGTCTGCCCCGCACGCTGCTTGACTCACTGCATCGGCTTGGCTCTCTGTCCTCTGCGTTCCCGACTCCCCAAGACAATGTCCAATAGACAGGAGGTACCATGAGTACCAAGTTGTATGTGGGTGGCTTGCCCTATTCCACCACCGAGGCGCAGCTCGCCGAGCTGTTCGGCCAGCAGGGCAACGTGCAGTCGGCGCGGGTCATCACCGACAAGTTCACCGGGCAGTCGCGCGGCTTCGGGTTCGTGGAAATGGCCACGGCCGAGGAGGCCGAACGGGCCATCACCGCGCTGAACGGCACCCAGTTGGGCGGCCGGTCCATCACGGTGAACGAGGCCAAGCCCCAGGAGAAGTCCGGCGGCGGGCGCTTCGGCGGTGGCCGCGGGAGCCGGTTCTAACGCGGATCTCCGCGTCGTGACCGTGGGGGCAGCGGCTTCGGCCGCTGCCCCCTTGCTTTTTGGCCCCCCTCCGCCTCTATTGAGGCCATAAGAACCCACTCCGGCACCCCGGCAACAACCCCAGCAGGAGATCACGGACGTAATTAGAGAAAAGTCGCAGGATGTTCAAAAAGGCCGGCCAGCGCGGCCGCAGCGAGGCGAGACCCCGAGGCGTACTTGGTCAGTACGTTGAGGGGTTGAGCGAGCGAGAACAAAGCTGGCGGACTTTTTCAACATCCTGCTATGCTGCTGCCCCGATGATGCCGCCCGCACCACAGACTCCCGCCCAGGCCGCCGAAGCCTTCTACCGCGTGGCGCTGCGCGTTCTGTCGGACTGCGCGCCGGACGAGTACGGGATCGCGCTCTCGACGGAGCAGGCCTTCCTCCTCTCGCGCGAGCTCTTGTCCGTGACGTTGTACTGGGTGCACGCCGCGCTGGGCGTCGCCCTCCCGTCCGAGGCCGACGCGCAGCGCATCTTCGGATCGCTCACGGCGATCGTCCGGGAGAAATGGCACGCCCCCCTGGGGTTTCAGGGACAGGACGTGGAGGCGTACCTGGCGGAGATGGAGGAGCGCAGGGCCACCTACCGGCAGATCGAGGAGGAAGGAGGCGCGCCGGTCGCCGTCCTGACGGAGACGACCGCGATCCTGGAGTCGGCCGGAGCGGTCCGGCCGGAGGACCAGCCGAAGCTGCTGGCCCTGCTGATTGACTTGGTGCCCGTGGACGAGATCGGGGAGATGGCGACGGCGATCAGGCTGGCCGGCGCCTGATCGGCGTCAGAGGTAGCGCCGCTCGCGGACGTTCCCGGCCTGATCGAACTCGTAGAGCAGCGGCACGCCGGTCGGGATGTTGAGCTCGAGGACCTGCTCCCTGGTCAACCCGTCCAGGTGCATGACGAGGGCCCGCAGGCTGTTGCCGTGCGCGGACACGAGGATCGTGCGCCCGGCGAGCAGGTCCGGCCGGATGTGCGATTCATAGTAGGGGAGGACCCGCTCCGCCGTGTCCTTGAGGCTCTCCCCGCCGGGCGGGCGCACGTCATAGCTGCGCCGCCAGAGCTTCACCTGCTGCTCTCCGTACTTTCTGGCCGTTTCCGCCTTGTTCAGGCCCTGCAGCTCCCCGTACAGCCGCTCGTTCAGCGCTTGGTCTTTCTCGATCGGAATCCCGGTCTGGCCGATCACCTCGAGCACGATCCGCAGCGTGTCGATCGCGCGCTTGAGCACGGAGACGTAGGCGCGATCGAACCGGTAGCCCTTCAGCTTCTCGCCCGCCTCGCGCGCCTCCTGCTCGCCCTTGGGCGAGAGCGGCACGTCCACCCACCCGGTGAACCGGTTCTCCAGGTTCCACTGCGACTCCCCGTGCCGAAGCAGCACCAGCCGACTCATGCGTTCGTCCTCCAGTCCTTCCGCCGCCTCGTCGTTCGCCCGTCAGGCCGCTCCAGAATACGCAATCGCCGCGCGCCTTGCAATCACCTTGCAATCACGTTGGACCAGCGGGTACCATCCACGCAGATTCAGGAGCCCCATGACGTCGCCACCCCACCCATCGGCCCAGGCGGAGCAGCCCTGGCGCGAGATCGAGTCGTGGTGGGTTGCCATGGCGCAACGGCTCGGCGTAGCCGAGCGCGTCCAGCTCTTCTTCAAAAACGCGCTGGGCCGGAACGGGGCCTTGGAACGTGCGGCCCGCGTCGGTGCCGCCGTCCCCTACCTCCTGTTCGTCCTGCTCCGCTATTGGATCCCGCCGGTGCTGCCTCCGCCCGGGCAGGAGCGGATTGCCAAGAACGACCAGGACTACTGGCTCGAGTCCGAGCAGATCCTCAGGAAGGCGGTGGCCCGCCTGCGCGAGCTGAAGCCGCTCATCGAACTCCTCACCGCCCCCAACCCGCTGGCGGGCGGGCGCCCGCCCGACGCGGTGGAAGCCAAGCCGCTCGTCGAGGTGGAGCTGGCGCGCGTGCTCGAGGGAATCGCGGAGGTGGCCGGCAGCTACGGCGGCCCCGACTACACGTCGGTCATCAAGAACTTCGACCCGGTGCCCCTGCGGCAAACCCAACCCTTCAAACACAACAAGAAGCACAGCGCGGAACTCTGGGTGGTCTTCCTCCTCCGAGAGCACTTCAAAAGCCTGGGCCTGGGAAAGGACCGCTACTGGCCCCTCATCGCGGACCTGATCGGCGCCGCCGGCATCCACCAGGCCACCGGGCAGCCCTACGCCGCCGACGAGCTCAAGTCCTGGTGGCAGAAGAACTGGCCCCGCACCTATACGATGCTCGAGCAGAAGGGCCAAGCCGCCGAGCCCTCCGGCGCCGCCTACCAGCACGACTTCGACTGGTTCCAGGCCTGGTTCGCCTGGCAGACATCCCGCCCTGCCCAGCCCTCAAGACGCTGAAGCGACAAAGAGGCGGACGGCAGCCCGCTCCCCCCGCTCGAGCGGCAGCTTGCCCTTCTCCGGCGGGCCCTCCTTGATCGCGGCGAGGATCAGCGCCAGCAGGAGCAGGTGCAGCGCGACTCCCACCCAGATCACATAGGGCTGGACGCCGCCTTCTTCGTGCAGCGACCGCTCGAGCCGCGCCTGGTCGAAGCCCGCGGCCTTGCGCAGCTCGGCGACGTGCTCCTTCACGTGCCAATAGTAGAGGTAGTTGGCGCTGCCCGCCGCGATGATGCGCCAGACGATCCCGACCGTGATGTCGCCGGTGAAGTAGGCCGAGACCACCGGCCCGATCGCGTAGATGAGCGCGTAGAGGTACATCTTGCGGTAGAGGAACCAGAGGAAGGGATCGAATAGAAACGCGGGCCAATGCCAGGTGAGGGCGAAGCGCGGGGTCGCGCCCTCGGAGAACTTGCGGAATTGCTCCAGGTAACGATCGGCGTTCTGCCCGATGAAAGCCCGCCAATGCTCCTCCTCGGACGCCGCCGCCCGAGCGGCCGGCTCCGCCTCGGCGGCGGGAAAGGTCGCGCCGCATTGACTGCAGAACCGAGCCTCGTCGGGGTTCTGTCCCTGGCAGGAGACACAGGATTTCATGCCCGGTGCTTATAACACGGTCATCCCGGTCCCTCAAGCGCGCATCCAAGGGAATTTCCCAGGCGAAAGAACGGGATAGAGGCCCAGGCCGGCAGGGTTTGATATTGCGTTGCCCGGCTCGATGTGGTACGTTCACCGAATTGTCATCTTAGGGTGAAAATCCCATGCCGACCGAGGAGTTACGCCAGGAAGCCGACCGCTATCTGATGAACACCTACGCCCGGCTGCCGATCTCGATCGTGCGCGGGCGGGGCGCCAAGGTCTACGACCTGGAGGGGAGGGAGTACCTCGACTTCGTGGCCGGCATCGCGGTCAACATCCTGGGACACGCCCACCCGGACCTGGTGGCTGCCATCCAGAAGCAGGCCCAGCACCTCCTGCACGCCTCCAACCTCTACTACACGGAGCCGCAGGTGCGGCTGGCCCGGACGCTCGTGGACCATTCATTCGCCCGAAAAGTCTTCTTCTGCAACAGCGGCGCGGAGGCGAACGAGGCGGCCATCAAGCTCGCCCGCCGCTACGCCCACCAGAAGCACGGACCGGACCGGTTCGAGATCATCACGATGCTCCAGTCCTTCCACGGCCGGACGCTCGCGACTCTGACCGCCACCGGTCAGGAGAAGGTCCAGAAGGGCTTCGAACCGCTGATGCCCGGCTTTACTTACGTCCCATTCAACGACCTCGGAGCCATCGAGCGGGCGCTGAGCCCGGCCACCGCCGCCGTCATGCTGGAGCCGGTGCAGGGCGAAGGCGGGGTGCACGTCGCGGACCGCACCTACCTCCAGGGGCTGCGCGACCTCTGCCGGCAGCGGGACGTGCTGTTGATCTTCGACGAAGTCCAGACCGGCATGGGCCGCACCGGCACCCTGTTCGCGTACGAACAGCTCGGCGTCCAGCCGGACATCATGACCCTGGCCAAGGGGCTCGGCGGCGGCGTGCCGATCGGCGCCTGCCTCGCGACGGATGAGGCGGCGCAGGCCTTCGTTCCCGGCACCCACGCCTCCACCTTCGGCGGAAATCCCCTGGCCTGCGCGGCCGCGCTGGCCGTGTGCCGCGTGCTGCTGGAGAGCCGGGGGCTGGAGCACGCCCGCCGCATGGGCGATTATCTGGCCAAGGGCCTCCAGGAGCTGAAGGAACGTCTGCCCGTCGTGAAGGACGTGCGCGGGCTCGGCCTGCTGCAGGGCATGGAGCTGACCTGCGACGGGAAGGCGGTCGTGGCCGACTGTCTGGCGCGCGGGGTTCTGATCAATTGCACCGTGGATCGCGTCCTGCGCTTCATCCCGCCCCTCATCATTACCCAGCACGAGATCGACCGGCTGTTGGGCATCCTGTCCCAAGTTCTCGGCAAGCGGGCCTAGCGGCAGGAGCTGGGCGGAGGGACCGTCCCGCCGTTCCCGGCCAGGGCTATGAATTTGGAGGAAGAATCGGTGTTTTCCGAAACGAGCCAGAAGAACGGCGCGGCCAAGCGGGCGGCGGGGCTCCTCGGCAAGGACCTGCTCACGGTCAGCGCGATCCCGGTCCACGAACTCGAACGGCTGCTCAAGCTGGCGGAAGAGTTGAAGGCGCTGCAGCGCCGAGGGGTCCGGCCCCAGCCCCTGTTGGGCAAGACTCTCGGCCTCTTCTTCGAGAAGCCGTCCACCAGGACGCGGGTGTCCTTCGAGGCGGGCATGAACCAGCTCGGCGGCCAGTGCATCTTCCTCTCGGCCACCGACATCCAGATGTGCCGCGGGGAGAGCGTCGCCGACACGGCGCGCGTGCTCTCCCGCTACCTGGACGGGCTCGTGATCCGCACCTACGACCATGCGATCGTGGAAGAATGGGCGCGGGAGGCGACGATCCCGGTCATCAACGGGCTCACCGACCTCTGCCACCCCTGTCAGGCTCTCTCGGACCTGCTGACGATCAGGGAGAAGAAGGGAGCCCTCAAGGGCGTGAAGCTCGCCTACGTGGGGGACGGGAACAACGTGGCCAATTCGCTCATCGAATGCGCGGCCAAGATAGGCATGGTCGTCAGCGTGGCCTGCCCCCACGGCTACGAGCCGGACCAGCGGATCGTGGACCTGGCGCGGCTTGAGGCGGAGCGGACCGGCGCCGCGATCGAGATCGGGGCGAATCCGCAGGTGGCGGTCAAGGGCGCGGACGTCCTCTACACCGACGTTTGGGTCAGCATGGGGCGGGAGCGGGAGCAATCGCGCCGCCTGAAGACCCTGGCCCCGTACCAGGTCAACGAGCGGCTGCTGAGGCTGGCGCGGCCCGGTGCGATCGTCATGCACTGCCTGCCGGCGCACCGGGGCCAGGAGATCACGGCTTCCGTGCTGGACGGGCCCCAGTCGGTCGTGCTGGACCAGGCCGAGAACCGGCTGCACATGCAGAAGGCCATTCTAGTGGAGCTGCTCAAGCCGAGCCGGAAGGCCGACAGGAAAAGGAGACCATGAGGCGCGAGGCGATCAAGAAAGTCGTGCTGGCCTACTCGGGCGGGCTGGACACGTCCGTCATTCTCAAGTGGCTGATGGAAACCTACGGTTGCCAGGTCGTGGCCTTCTGCGCCGATCTCGGCCAGGGGGAGGACCTCAAGGCGATCAAGGCCAAGGCGCAGGCGGTCGGCGCCGCCAAGGTCTACGTGGAGGACCTGCGCGAGGTCTTCGTCAAAGAGCACATCTTCCCGATGTTGCGGGGGAACGCGATCTACGAGGGGTCCTACCTGCTCGGCACCTCGATCGCGCGGCCCCTCATCGCGAAGCGGCAGATCGAGCTGGCCCAGAAGGAGGGAGCGGACGCGGTGGCCCACGGAGCGACCGGCAAGGGCAACGACCAGGTCCGGTTCGAACTGACCTACCTGGCGCTGGACCCGAAGGTGCGGATCATCGCCCCGTGGCGCGAATGGACGTTCCGCTCGCGGCGCGAGCTGATCGAGTACGCCTCGACGCACGGCATTCCGGTGACGGCCACCAAGGCCAAGCCCTACAGCATGGACCTGAACCTCTTCCACGTGAGCTACGAGGGCGGCATCCTGGAGGACCCCTGGGAGGCCCCGCCGGAGGAGATCTTCCAGATGACGGTCTCCCCGGAGAAGGCACCGGACAAGCCGCGGTACGTGGAGATCGAGTACGGGAAGGGGGACCCGGTTTCGGTGGACGGGAAGGCGATGAGCCCGGCCGCGCTGCTCGCGCACCTGAACCGGCTCGGCGGAGAGCACGGGATCGGTCGGGTGGACCTGGTCGAGAACCGGTACGTGGGGATGAAGTCGCGCGGCGTCTACGAGACGCCGGGCGGGACGATCCTGCACGCGGCGCACCGGGCGCTGGAGTCGCTCACGATGGACCGGGAGGTCCTGCACCTGCGGGACAGCCTGATCCCGCGCTACGCGGAGCTGGTCTATTACGGCTACTGGTACGCGCCGGAACGGTTGATGCTACAGAAGGCCTTCGACGAAGCCCAACAGGACGTGAGCGGCACGGTCCGCGTGAAGCTCTACAAGGGCTCCTGTACGGTGGCCGGCCGGAAATCGGACCGGTCCCTCTACCGGCTGGACCTCGCCACCTTCGAGGAGGACGAGGCTTACCGGCAAAGAGACGCGGAGGGGTTCATCAGGCTGAACGCGCTGCGGCTGGCGATCCGGGCGCAGCGGCGGCCGCGCAAGCGTCATTCGTGAAGCGTGAGACGTGAAACGTAAAGCGACGGGCAAGAGACAGACGCCGTTCCCCTCCCCCCTCCCCCCTCCCCCCTCACGGATTTGGGGCGGACGGTTCCGGGAGGGGACGCACCGCCTCGTGGAGGCCTTTACGGCTTCGCTGGCGTTCGACCGGCGCCTGTACCCGTACGACATCAAGGGCAGCGTCGCCCACTGTAAGACGCTCGAGCGGGCCGGCGTGCTCACGCATCGGGAAACCGCGACGATCCTGCGCGGGCTGGAATCGGTGCGGGCCGAGCTGGACGGGGGACGCTTCCCCTTCGCCCCGCAGGACGAGGACATCCACATGGCGATCGAGCGGCGTCTCACCGAATTGATCGGCCCGGTGGGCGGCAAGCTCCATACGGGCCGGAGCCGGAACGACCAGGTGGCGCTGGACCTCCGCTTGTATCTCAAGGACGAGCTCACGCGGCTGCGCGACGGGCTCCGCCGGCTGCAGCAGGCGCTGGTGGCGCGGGCGCGGGCGGACAAGGACGTGGTCATGCCCGGTTACACGCACCTGCAACGGGCGCAGCCGGTCCTCTTCGCGCACCACCTGCTGGCCTACGTGGAGATGCTGGAGCGGGACAAGGGCCGGCTGCGCGACGCGCTGGCGCGGGTGGACGTGCTCCCGCTTGGCTCCGGCGCGCTGGCCGGCTCCAACTATCCGGTGGACCGGGCCTACACGGCCAAGCTGCTCGGCTTTTCGGCGGTGAGCGAGAACAGCCTCGACGCGGTCTCCGACCGGGACTTCGCGCTCGAGACCCTGGCGGCGCTGGCGCTCACGATGATGCACCTGTCCCGCCTGAGCGACGAGCTGATCCTCTGGTCGTCGCAGGAGTTCCGGTTCGTGGACCTGCCGGACGCCTTCTGCACGGGCAGCAGCATGATGCCGCAGAAGAAGAACCCGGACGTGCCGGAGCTCGTGCGGGGCAAGACCGGCCGGGTGTACGGGCACCTGCTGGGGCTCCTCACGACGATGAAGGGCCTGCCGCTCAGCTACAATCGGGATCTCCAGGAGGACAAGGAGGCGGTCTTCGACGCCCTGGACACGGTCGCAGCCTCGGTGGAGGTCCTGGGCGAATTGATCAAGGGGCTCAGGGTGAACCGCGCGGCACTCGCCGAGGCGGTCGAATCCGGCTTCCTGCTCGCCACCGAGCTGGCGGACTATCTGGTGACCAGGGGCGTGCCGTTCCGCGAGGCCCACGCCGTCACCGGCCGCATCGTGCGGGCCTGCCTGGACGAAGGACGCGATCTGCGGGACCTCACGCTGACCGAGCTGCGCGCCTTCTCGGACCGGTTCGAGAAGGACGTGCTGGACGTCGTGACGGTCGAAGGGGCGATCGAGCGGAAGGCGCAGGTGGGGGGCACGGCGAGGAAACGGGTCGAGGCCCGGCTGAAGGCGCTGGAGAAAGCGCTGCGATGACGCGCTTCGGCGCGCGGCTCTGGCTCCTGCTCGCGTGGGCGCTGGCCGGGTGCGGAACGGTCGGGCCGCCAGTCGCGCCGGAGGATCTGGGCGTCGCGGCCAAGCTGGAGAAGGCTAAGCAGCAGGAGGAAGCGGCCAAGGCCGAGGCGGAGCGGAAGAAGCCCGAGGAGCAGGCCGTGCCAGAAGAGGAGGAGCTGCCGCCGCTCCGCCTGGACCGGTAAGCCTCCGGCCCACATTGGGACGCGAGGAACGAGGGGAGGAAAAGCGATGGACCTGATGCACGCCAGGGAGACCACACGCCGGTTGCTGCTGGTTGATCCCTATCCGAGGAACAACCCGTATCACCTGACGGCCAGCGAGCGTCGCGCGGTCTGGTTCCCCAAGCTGAGCCTGCCGGTCATCGCGGCCTACACGCCGCCCGAGTGGGACGTGGACCTCGTGGACGAGGCGGTGGAAGATGTGGACTTCGACCGGCCTTGCGACCTGGTCGGCCTTTCGGTCATGACCTGCTACGCCCCCCGGGCCTACGAGATCGCGGCGGAGTTCCGGAAGCGGGGCAAGCCGGTGGTGTTGGGCGGGGTCCACCCGACCTACTGTCCCGACGAGGCGCTGCGGCACTGCGACGCGATCGTTTGCGGGGAGGCGGAGGACCTCTGGCCTCGGCTCGTCGCCGACTTCGAAGCCGGTGCGATGAAGCGCCTTTACAAAATGGAGCAGTTCCCCTCGCTGGACCGCTACAAGAGCCCGCGCGTGGAGCTGCTGAGCCCCGACGCCTACATGACCCGGCAGTGCAGCTTCACGACGCGCGGCTGCCATTTCGACTGCGAGTTCTGCAGCGTCTCCCCCTTCAACGGGAAGACCACCCGACGCCGGCCGGTCCACGAGGTGGTGAAGGAGCTGAGCCAGATCAAGCAGTGGATCCGCGCCGAGCTGGTCGAGCGGATGCGGCACGGCTCGCTCTGGCAGGCCTTTCTGACCGGGCTGCGCATCCGGATCGGCCTCGAGGACGGAACGATCTTCGCCTTCGTGGACGACCTGCACAACAGCAACCGGGCCTATTGCCGCGAGCTCTGGACGGCGCTCAAGCCGCTGAAGATCAAGTGGGGCTGCCAATCCACCCTGTTCCTGGGCGACGACCCCGAGATGGTCAAGCTGGCGGCCGAGAGCGGTTGCGTGTCGGTCTTCGTCGGGATGGAGTCGCTGGATGAGGACGCGCTCGAGGAGACCAACAAGTCCTTCAACCGGGTGAAGAAGTTCGAGGACGAGATCAAGATGTTCCACGACCACGGGATCATGGTGAACCCCGGCATCGTCTTCGGCTTCGACCACGACGACGAGTCGGTCTTCGAGCGGGCCGTGGAGTTCCTCGTGCGCAACCGGGTGGAGCTGGCCTATTTCAACGTGCTGACCCCGCTCCCGGGCACCGCGCTCTACGAGCGATACCACCGCGAAGGCCGGATCTTCGACTATGACTGGGCCAAGTACGACGGCAAGCACGTGGTCTTCCGCCCGAGCCGCATGACGCCCGAGCAGCTCCAGGAGGGCTTCCACTGGGCCAACCATCAGTTCTACTCCTGGCCGTCCGTCTGGCGCCGGCTGTCCGGCACGAAGCAGCGGCTCCCCGCCCGGTTCGAGATGAACCGGGAGTTCCGCAGGCTCATCAAGCGGTCCTGCCCCAAGGGAAGCCTGTCCCCGATAGCCAAGGTGCTCAGAAACCTCCAGGCCAAGCTGCCAGCGCTGGACGCGGACCAGCTCATCCCGAACGCGCTGCACGCGATCAAGCAGACGATCGGGGAGAAGGAGCGGAGCGCCAAGGAGCTCTGGTTGAACATCAAGGCCAGGCGGCACGACCAGTTCGCCGCCCTGTTCGTGGAGCTGGAAGGAACCCTGGACCACCTGAACGCCAAGGAACTGCTGGACCGCGTCCGCCAGGCGGCCGAGCGCGCCCGGATGGACGTCATCGTCAACTTCGAGCACCTCAAGCACGCGACGCCGGCCGCGCTGCAGACGCTCCTGGACGGGGAGACGCTGAAGGCGATGGCCCCTCACGCGAAGGTGCGTTACCGGAAATTCAAGGAATCCTTTGAGGCGGCGCTGGATGAGATCTCGCTGAGCGGGCTCGAGCTGCTCGAAGAGGAGCGGTAGGATGCACGATTTCCAGTACCAGCACGGCGAGCTGCACTGCGAGGACGTGGCGATCGGCCGGATCGCCAAGGAGGTCGGCACGCCCTGCTACGTGTACAGCCACGCGACCCTGGTCCGCCATTTCCGGGCCTTCGACGGGGCCTTCCAGAGCGTCCCGCACGTCGTCGCGTTCGCGATGAAGGCCAACTCCAACTTGGCCATCCTGCGGCTCATGGCCAAGGAGGGCAGCGGCGCCGACATCGTCTCCGGCGGGGAGCTGTACCGGGCGCTGAAGGCGGGCATCCCGCCCTCCAAGATCGTCTTCGCCGGCGTGGGGAAGAGCCGGGAGGAGATCCGCTACGCGCTCTCCACGGACATCCTGATGTTCAACGTGGAGTCCTCCGCCGAGCTGCGCGCGATCGACGAGGTGGCCGCCGAGACGGGCAAAAAGGCGCGGATCGCGCTCCGGATCAACCCGGACATCGACCCCAAGACCCACCCCTACATCTCCACCGGGCTCAAGAAGAGCAAGTTCGGGATCAGCGCGGAGCGGGCGCTGGACGAGTACAAGCTGGCCTCCTCGCTCAAGCACGTCGAAGTGGTCGGCGTGCACAAGCACATCGGCTCCCAGTTGACCGACGTGACGCCGTTCGTGGACGCGCTCAAAAAGGTGCTGGCCCTGGTCGAGAAGCTGCAGGCCCACGGGGCCCACATCCGCTACATCAACATCGGGGGCGGGCTCGGGATCACGTACTCGGACGAGGCGCCGCCCAGGCCGCAGCAGCTGGCCGAGGCGATCTCCCCGCTGGTGCGCGACCTCAAGTGCGTGCTGATCATGGAGCCGGGCCGCGTCATCGTCGGGAACGCGGGCGTGCTCGTCACCCGGGTGCTCTACACGAAGGAAGGAGAGGCCAAGAAGTTCGTCATCGTGGACGCGGCGATGAACGACCTGATCCGGCCCAGCCTCTACGGGGCCTACCACGAAATCAAGCCCGTGCGCGAGGCGCCGCACGCGAAGAAGGCCACGGTGGACGTGGTCGGGCCGGTGTGCGAATCCGGCGACTTTCTGGCGAAGGACCGCGCCATGTCGGAGGCCAAGCCGGGCGACTTGCTGGCGGTCATGAGCGCGGGTGCCTACGGGTTCGTCATGTCCTCCAATTACAACTCCCGGCCCCGCGTGCCCGAGGTGCTGGTCAAGGGCGGGGAGATTCACGTGATCCGGGCCAGGGAGGACTACGAGGATCTGGTGCGCGGCGAGGCGATTCCGGAGTTTCTGAAGTAAGGAGCGACATGGCCGTGAAGGGCAGGAAGGCGAACGGGAAGCCGATCCCGTTCATGAAGCTGTCGGGCAGCGGGAACGATTTCATCCTGATCGACAACCGGCGGAAGGTCGTGGACCCTCGCCGGGCCGGCGAGTTGGCGGCCAAGGTCTGTACGCACCGGATGTCGGTCGGTGGCGACGGGCTCATCCTCGTCGAGCCCAGCCGGAAGGCCGATTTCCGCTGGCGGCTGTTCAACGCCGACGGGAGCGAGGCGGAGTTCAGCGGGAACGGCGCCCGGTGCGCCGCCCGGTTCGCCTACCTCAAGCGGATCGCCCCCAGGCAGATGCGCTTCGAGACCCTGGCCGGGATGATCGAGGCGGAGATGGTGCCGGCGGCGCCCAGGAAGAAACCGGAGGCGGTCAAGGTGCGCTTCCCGGACCCGACCGGCCTCCGGCTGCACCTCCGCGTCCCGGTCGGTGGAACGGACCGGACCGCCCATTTCCTCGACACGGGCGTGCCGCACTGCGTCTACCTCGTGGAGGACCCGGACCAGGTGGACGTGGTGGGCATCGGCCGGCCGACCCGCTACCACGAGCTGTTCCAGCCGGCGGGTACGAACGTGAACTTCATCAAGGTCCTGGACCAGCACCGGATCCGCATCCGGACCTACGAGCGCGGCGTGGAGGACGAGACCCTGGCCTGCGGGACCGGCTCGATCGCCTCGGCCCTGATCGCAAGCCTGGTGGCCAAGGTGGAGTCGCCGGTCACGCTGATTCCCCAGAGCGGGCTGGAGCTGACCGTCTACTTTCGGACGGCCGGCGACCGGTTCACGGACGTCTACTTGCAGGGGGACGCCAGGGCGGTGTATGAAGGGCGCATGCTGCCGGACGCGTGGAAATGAGATGAAGATGGGTGAGAGGCTAGAGGCGAGTGGCAAGGGGGACCGCACCGCGGTGGTCATGACCCGCTGGCCCCGCGCCCCGCGCCCCGCGCCAAGGGGTTATCTATGTTCACCGGCTCATTAGTCGCGATCGTGACCCCGTTCCGGAACGGACGGGTGGACGAGCGGGCCCTGGGCGATCTGATCGAGTTCCAGCTTGCGAACGGCACGGACGGGATCGTGCCCTGCGGGACCACCGGCGAGTCCGCCACGCTCTCGCACGAGGAGCACAACCGGGTCGTCGCCCTCACCGTCGAGGTGGTCCGGCGCCGCGTCCCCGTCATCGCCGGCACCGGCTCCAACAGCACCGAGGAGGCCATCGCGCTGACCAAGCACGCCAAGGCGGCCGGGACTGACGCCGCCCTGCTGATCACCCCCTACTACAACAAGCCGACCCAGGAGGGGCTCTTCCGCCACTACAAGGCGGTGGCCGAGGCGGTGGATCTCCCGCTCGTCCTCTACAACATCCCGGGCCGGACCGCCGTGAACATGGCTCCGGCCACGGTGGCGCGGCTGGCGGCGATCCGGAACATCGTCGCGATCAAGGAAGGGGCCGGATCGCTGCAGCAGGTCTGCGAGATCATCCAGGCCTGCGGGGACCGGATGACCGTCCTGTCCGGCGACGATCCGCTCACGCTCCCGATGATGGCCGCCGGCGCCAAGGGGGTGATTACCGTCACCGCCAACATCGCGCCAGCCGACATGGCCGCCATGGTGGACGCAGCTCAGGCGGGCGACTACGCTGAGGCCCGCCGGCTGCACTACAAGCTGTACCCCCTCTTCACCGCGCTGTTCTACGAGACCAATCCGATCCCGGTGAAGGCCGCCCTCGCGATGATGGGGAAGTGCGACGGGGAGATCCGCCTCCCGCTGACGCCGATCGGCGCCGAGAACCGGGAGAAGCTGGCGCGGGTGGTGAAGGACTACGGACTCATTTGAACCCAGGCGGGCGAGAGGCGCGGGGCGCGAGGCGAGTGGTCGGACCGTCAACTGACCCCTAGCCTCGTACCCCGAGCCCCGTGCCTGGCTCAGGAACTGAGCTTATGATCAAAGTCGTCGTCGCCGGGGCGGCTGGTCGGATGGGCGGGAGGCTGGTCTGCCTGCTCAGGGAGTCCGCGGCCCTCACCTTGACCGGGGCGGTGGAGGGCAAGGGGCACGTGGCCGTCGGCGAGGACGCGGGTGAGGCGGCCGGCTGCGGCCGCACCGGCATCACGATTCGGGACGACCTCTCGGCCTTGATGGACCGGTGCGAGGTGGTCATCGACTTCTCGACACCCGCCGCGACCCTCGAGCACCTGCGCATCATCGCCCAGCACCGCAAGGCGATGGTGATCGGCACCACGGGGTTCACCGCGCCCGAGCTGAACGAGCTGCGGACTCTGGCCCGCTCCATCCCCTGCGTCTTCTCTCCGAACATGAGCGTCGGGGTGAACATCATCTTCAAGGTCATCGCGGAGATGGCCAAGACCTTCGGGGAGGACTACGACATCGAGGTCGTCGAGGCGCACCACCGGCTGAAGAAGGACGCGCCGAGCGGCACTGCGCTGAAGATGGCCGAGGTTCTGGCTCGCGCGATGGGCCGCGACCTGGAGCAGGTCGGGGTCTACGCCCGCAAGGGCCTGATCGGGGAGCGCAAGAAGGGCGAGATCGGGATCCAGACCATCCGGGCCGGCGACATCGTGGGGGACCACACGGTCCTGTTCGGCGGGATGGGCGAGCGGGTGGAAGTGACCCACCGGGTGCAGAGCCGCGACACCTTCGCCCGCGGCGCCTTGCGGGCGGCCCGCTGGGCGGTCAAGCAGCCTCCCGGGCTCTACGACATGATGGACGTGCTGGGACTCCGCTGACAAAAAGCCGGAGGGGCGCCGACCCCTCCGACGAGCCGACGCCCCTCCGAAACCCCTCCGCTTCTCTTCAGCCGGTCATCCCCCCTTGGGCAGGAGGAGATACATTCCGATGGCGATGATGGGAGCGGCGACGTACATCGCTTTCTTCCCGAAGACGTCGTACACGCCGAATACCAGGACGACCGTGATGAGCGTGAAGTACATGGAGGCAATGCCCCGGTAAGTGCCGCCGGCCCCTTCCGCCGAGGCCACGGTCGGCATCACCGCGAATGCCAGTCCCGAGACCGCACCGACGAATCGTCTCATAGCGTCCCTCCTTGTGAAGGTTCCTTCCGCAGCCCCGCCGCGTGACTTCCCCGAAAAGAAAAACGCCTCCACGGGCACAAGGAGCCCGTGAAGGCGCGCTCGACGACAGGCGTCTTGGAGCAGGAGATCCGGAGCTGGAGCCAAGCCTTCCCCGGCGCCATCACTCGCCCTCCTACAATCGTCCGTGGAAGCATCTTGCTCCTGCACGGGCAGGGAAGTCAACTTCCCACCCCCTTGCTTGACAGGACCCCTCCGCCGGCCTAGGCTATCCTCCGCCATCCCAACTAAGGAGTCCCCCATGATCCGAGCGTGCCTCCGACTCATCTTGCCGGTTCTGGTTGTCGGTCTGTTGCCCTTCCAGCCATCCGGCTCCGCCCAGGAGCCGAACCCCGCGGCCCCCGACATCCAGGCCCTGCAGCGGAAGCTCCAGCAGGCGCAGGAGGCGGGCCAGCCGAGGGCTGGGGACTCCCTCAAGCGCCGGGACCTGAAGGGGCAGCCGCTCTCGTCCCAGGGAGGCGAGATGGAAGGGCTGACGCCCGAGCAGCGGAAGATGTACGAAGAGATCCAGCAGCAACTGGAGGTCCTCAAGGAGAACGTGAAGAAGCGGGACGCCGCGCTGGAGGAATTGACCCGATGACGTCTCGGTCGGTGAGCAGCGCCGGCATCGGCCTGGCAGCGGCCCTCCTGATGACGGCGGGGTTGGCGCCGTCGGCGTGGACGGGCGACTCGTCGCTCGCGAGTCTGGCCAAGGAGCAGGGGAACGGGTCCCGGTTCAAGCTCCACGCCCAGGGCAGCGTGAGCGACCTGCAGGTCGGTCTGGTCACGGTGGATCAATCCGCCGCTCGCGTGATCGTGGAGGTCTTCGCTTCCGCCCAGCTCAGCGATCCGCTTTGGCAGCAGTTCAGCTTGTCTCTCAGGGGTTCGAAGCCGCAGGTGGAGGCCGGGTACATCCAGGTCGGACGCCGCGCCCCGATGCCCTTGCCGCAGAAGACCCTGGCCGGCACCGGCAACCTCGACGTCGGCCTCTTCCTGCTCTCGGAAGCCGATCTGAAAGGCGGCAGAACCGACCTCAAGGAAATCGGGCCGGAGGCCGTCACGATTCCGGCAGGCACCGTGACCTGCCGCCATTACCGAATGGATCGTCCGGAACAGAAGCTGGATGTCTGGATCAGCGACGCGGCACGGCCCATCGGGCTCGTCCGGCTGGTTTCCGTCGGGAAGAAGCCGATCGACAACTACCGGCTGGAGCTGGAAGAGCTGCTGTCCGGCATCGCGGCGAAGATTGATCCGGCCCGAGCCGTCCCCCTGACGGAAGACATCAAGGCCTTCCTCGCCCGGCCCTAGCTTCCCAGGCAGTGTTCTGTGACCGGGTCAGTCGGCGCTCGGAGAGGGTCCGAGCGAGGGCGGAAGGTTCTGTCCCTTGACCTTCGTCCCGCAGGCATGGCAGCGGACGACGGTCTGGCCGGCGTCGTAGCTGATCAACCGGTAGCATTGGGGGCAGCACACCAGGGCCGTCATGGGCACGCTGGCGATCCTGTTGACGGAGGGCCTCATAAAACGAGCATGCTCCTATCTGGTCTCGTCCGAGCCAGGGTGAACCAATCCCTCTCCGCCGTCGGGCGGAGGACCTCTCGCGGGTCAGGCTCGGGACGGGAGCTGAATCAGTGTCGGGCCGTCAAAGGCCGAGGCTGGTTTTCCGCGGCCTTGCGCCGGCCGCAGTTGAGGCAGGCGAACACGGTGATGGCGAGCCCAGCATCCAGGTCCACCGCCCGCTCCAACAGCATCGTTCCTTGGCACTTGTCACAGATACGCATGACGAGCAAGCTAACACTCGGCCGGCGGCGTTTCCATCGGTCTGAAGTCCCCGCCGCCGGAGGGCAAAGGACCCCGTTTCCGACCGACCCATAGGCCCTTCGGCCCAGGCCGACCCTTCCTCCGGCTGATTCCACCGGGAGCCGGCTTGACAGGGCCCCGGGGTCTTCCTAGGATGGGCAAGCCTGATCGGGGATGGCTCTATGTATCGGTTGCTGCTCGTTCTGGGACTCCTGATCATCTTTTACTTCCTGCTCCGCAGCGCGGTGCGGGAATTCTTGGGACGACGGAAAGACCAGGCGCTCACCGGCAGGGATCAGATGGTGCAGGACCCGGTCTGCCGGATGTACGTGCCGAAGGGCGCGGCCGTCGAGGCGAGCATCGGAGGCCAGACCTACTACTTCTGCAGCCACGACTGCGCCCAGACCTTCCGCCAGCAGCTCTCCGGTTGACGCGAGCTAACAGCCGGAGTAGCTGTAAGAGCTGAGCCGGTCGTCCTCCCCGAACTTCAGCGTGATCTGGCACTGGTTGGGCGTGAAGGTAAAGTTCAAGGGCAGGAGGCTGGTCTCCCCCCCCGCGATGCGGAAGTAGGTCCAGGTCTCGCCGCCGAAAAAACGCGGAGATTTCCCGCTGGGGGGGCCCCAGTTCTTCTCGAACCAGGCCTTGTCCTTCCCCTCGAATTCGGCCGGCTGCAAGGTTGCGTCCAGATAGGGATTTCCGCCGCACCCGGCCAGCACGATCAGCGCCAGGACCAATCCGGTGAGTCGTCGCATGGGATCCTTCCTGCCGATTGACGCCGCTCCAAGCCGACTGGCTGGACGGCGCTCGTAAGATTCAGGGTTCGCTCGGCGCGTCGGAGATCTTCTTTAAGCGTCGATCCAAGGCGAACCGGGTCAGTCCCAGGAATTTCGCCGCCTGGCTCTTGTTGTAGTCGGCCACCCGAAGGACCTCTTCGATGATGGCTTGCTCCACCTGGGCCAGGGACTCCTTGCCCAACGCCATCTCCACCCGGACGATCGGCTCCCCCCCCTGGTTGACGGCCGAGGCGACCCGCCGGGCCGATTCGCCCAGTTCCCGCGGCAGACAATCGGGGGCGAGGGTCTTGCCGTGGCAGAAGATCACAGCCCGCTCGATCACGTTCTGCAGCTCCCGGATATTTCCCGGATAGGAGTACCGTTCCAGAACGGCCCGGGCCGCAGGATCGATGTCCTGGACATCCTTCCCGAATTCCTGCCCGTACCGCACGAGCGCTTTCATGGCCAGGGGGATGATGTCCTCGGCCCGCCTGCGGAGCGGCGGCAGCTCGAAGGAGACCACGTTCAGACGGAAGAAGAGATCCTCGCGGAAGGCCCCGCGCGCGACCTCCTTCTTGAGGTCCCGGTTGGTGGCCGCGATCAGCCGAAAGTCCACGGCGATGTCGTCCGTTCCGCCCACGCGCCTGAACGTCCGCTCCTGCAGAACGCGCAGCAGCTTGGCCTGCATCGCCAGGTCCAGGTCGCCGATCTCGTCCAAAAAGAGGGTCCCGCCCTCCGCCCGCTCCAGGAGCCCGAGCTTGCGCTGGGTGGCGCCGGTAAAGGCGCCGCGTTCGTAGCCGAAGAGCTCGCTCTCGAAGAGCTCGCGCGGAATCGCCGTACAGTTGACGCCGACGAAAGGCCCTCCCGCACGGCTACCGTTGTGGTGCAGGACGCGCGCGAGAAACTCCTTGCCGGTGCCCGTCTCGCCCAGAAGGAGGACGGTGGTCTTGGGGTTCTGGGCCACGTCCCGCACCTGGGCCACCAACTGCTTCATGCTCGCGCTGTTCGCGACCAGGTTGGATAGGGCGTACTGGTCGCCCCGGTTCTCCATCTCATACAGCACCCGGTCCCGGAGCGTCAGGAAGTCCAGGGCCCGTTCCACCACGCCGTCCATGCTCTCCAGATCCACGGTCTTGATCAGGAAGTCGTGGGCGCCGAGCTTCATGGCTTCAACCGCGTCCTGCACGGTGCCGTAGGCGGTCAACAGGATCACCAGCGTCTGCGGGCACTGCTGCCTCACGCGCTTGAGCGTGTCAAGGCCCGACAATCCCGGCATCTTGAGATCCAGGAGGACGATGTCGGGCGTCTCCTGCTCGAGCGCCGTCAGCATGTCGTCCCCCGATTCGAACGGGAGAACCCGGTGGCGGCGCCGGGCCAGCCGGCGCACGATCACGGACCGGATCGCCGGCTCGTCATCCGTCACGAAGATCGTCGCGTGCATGGATCAGCACCCGCCCATCGGCATCGGCTGCCGCCGCGGCACCCAGATCTGGACTGTGGTCCCCACGCCCGGCTGGCTGTCCAGCTCGATCGTGCCCCGGTGAGCCTCGATGATCTTCCGGCAGATCGCCAGTCCCAACCCCGTGCCCCGGTGCTTGCCCGACGTGAAGAACGGCTCGAACACCCGGGGGAGATCCCCCGGCGCCACCAGGCGGCCCGTGTTCGCGACCCGCATCAAGATGCCGGCCTCCTGCTCGCGGGCGACGTCGAAGGCCGTGATGCGAAGGGTGCCGACCTCGTTCAGCGCCTCCGCCGCGTTCTGGAACACGTTGATCAGCACCTGCTTGAGTTGATCGCGGTCGGCGTGAAGTCGAGACAAATGGGGGTGCAGTTGCCGTTCCACCCTGACCCGTTTCTTGGCCAGTGCGCCGTTCTGGAGCGCCAACGCCTCCTGGACGAGCTCCTCCAGGGCGAACTCCATCGGCGCCAGTTGGCGCGGGCTGGCATAATCGATGATCTGGTTCACGATCCGGTCCAGTCGCTTGGCCTCCCGCAGGATGGTCTCCAGATCAGCGCGCCGCGAGTCGGATGCATCCGTCTCCTCCAGCAGGAGGGCCAGGGTCGAGCCGATCCCGACCAGCGGGTTTCGGATCTCATGGGCAATGCCTGCGGCCACCTGCCCCAGGGTCGCCAGCCGCTCGGCACGATTCAACCGGGACTGCAGTTGATCCAGGGCCGTAATATCCACATTGAACCCCTGATACATGACGGTCTGCCCCTCGGCGTTCCGGATCGGAATCCGCCGGCTCAGGACTTTCCTGACCGTCCCGTCCTTATGGAGGAACCGGAAGACGGTCTCGTAGGGCTGGTCCTGCTCGACCGCCTTGGCATACTCGGTGAGAACCCGCTCCCGGTCCTCCGGGTGAATGGCCTGCCTGATGGCTTCGGGATCGCTTTCCTCATCCGGGTCGAGCCCAGCCAGGGCCCGATTGTATCGGTTGGCGAAGACCATCGGCATCCCCTTCGTCGTAAAGATCCCGATCGGCGCATGGTCCACGATGCTGCGGTAATTGGCCTCGGAGGCCGACAGGTTTTGGTTGACCGCCCGCAGCTCGGCCTCCGACTTTTCGATCTGAGCGATGTGGTCGCGGATCTGTGCGCTCATCGCGCCCATCACCCGCGTCAAGCCTCCGATCTCGTCGCCCCGATCAAGAACCGGAACGTCCGGGACGGCGCCGCCTGTCGCCGAGCCGACCGCCTTGGCCAGCGCAACCAGCGGGCCGGTGATCGAACGGGCGATGAGATGCAGCGTGACCAACATCAACAGGAGCGCCAACGTCCCGCCGCCCAGGATGACGAGGAGCAGGAACGACCGATCGCGGGAGAGCTTGGTGAGCGCCTCATTCAGCGCATCCTGCTCGAGACGGTCGAACTGATCCATCTTCTCCCGGATGGCCGTCATGATCTCCCGGCCGCGACCCTGCTCGATGTAGTGCAGGGCGTCCACCTCGTGGCTCGATCGGATCGCGGCGATGAGCCGCTCCTTGTCGCTGATCAGCCGCTTCACCAGTTGCTGAACCTCCCTGACGAGCGCGTGCTGCACCGCGCGATCGTGAACCATCAGCTCCAGCGTGTCCCCGACGGTCTGGATCCGGTCGTTCGCTTTCAAGTACGGCCTGAGGTAGAGCTCCTGCTTGGTCAGCACGAACCCGCGAAACCCCGTCTCCAGATCCACCACGAGCCTGAGGTACTCGGCAGCTCGCCTCTGGACGAGATAGGCGTTGTTCAGCTGCTCTTCGTCTTCCGCATAGGTCTGGACGCTCTGATAGGTGAAGGCACTCAACAACACGACCCAGAGAATGGGTCCGACGGAGGTCAGCAGCAGCTTGCGTTCGATGGGAAGATTTCGCAGGAAAAGGAACGGTCGCTTCATGGCTTAGGTATCGTACGGACCGCCAAAAGCCTTTGTCAAACCACCCCCGGAGCACCCGTCCGGCGCGCAATCGGCCCGATCCGGACGGCGCATGATGCGCTCGTCGGCCCCTGACAGCCGGGGCATGAGGTCAGCAAGGCCGGTGCCAATCAGGCGGGAGCGATCACCGGACGATCCGGACGCTGGCCCGGCGTGATATCGGTCAAATCGTGCGATTTCGCACGGCCCGCACTGTGCGACGACCGTTCTGACCCCGTCCGCAGGTAGCAGAATCAACGTACCCGCCTCGTTTTCGCCGTTTTTCACAGGTGTTTCGTCGCTTCATCTTTTTCCAATACGGGACCGGGACTTGCGGGGGAGTTTCGAGCATCTCTCTTCATCAACCGGGCGGAGGAAGCCTGGACGGTCGTGCGCGACCGATGGCCGGCGATTCCCGTCGTCTTCCTCTCCAAGGAGACCGACGACACGCAACGGCTGGTGATCCAGGGAGGCGCCTATGCTTGGGTGCCAAGCCCTACGATGCGGCCAGGCTTCTGCAAGTCGTGGGCAGGGCGGCTCAGCGTGACGCGACATGGGTAGTCGAGCGATGTGGAAGCGGGGCGGCCCGTTGACGATGGACGTTCCCGCCCTCAGGATTTTTCGATGAAGAGACGGCGCATCCTGACCCTGATCTTCGCTGCCTGTAGCCTGTCGGCCTCCGCATTGTTCTGGGCGGAGGGCGGGGAAAGCCTGGAGACCGCCCACGGGCATCAATGGCCCCGGCCGGTTCTCGCCTCCGAGGAAGGATGTGTGACGAGACCCTGGCTGGGGGTCTCGGGAATGCTTCTGAACGAGGACATCGTGGCGAGGCTGAGCCTGCCGGTCAGGGGCGGACTCCTGGTCGAGGACGTGGAGCGGGGCAGCCCGGCAGCCCAGGCCGGGCTGCGGGTCGGGAACCTGGACGTGACGGTGGATGGGATCCACTGGCTCGTGGACGGGGATATCCTCGTGAGCCTGGACGGACAGCCGATCCTCTCGCCTCAGCCGCTTCTGGAGGCGATGAACGAGTTGCAAGCCGGGCAGACCGTGCTGATAGAGGTGCTCCGCAACGGCACCCGCTTCCGGACCTCAGCCGTGCTGCGCGAGCACCCCAGCGGCTCGCTCCTGGTCCGGCATATCGTCGGCCAAGGAAGAGACTTGGTGGTTCCCTGCGGCCCGCTGACGCTCGGCCCGACCGGGCACGTGCGCTTCTAGCCTGCGGTCATTTGTCCGCCCGGACGACGACGGCTCCCATCAGATCCCCCATCTTGAAATCCCGTCGCGTGCTGTTCGGATGCTGGTTGTGGCAATCCGCGCAGGCCTGCTGGATCGCCACGTCCGCGATCACACCCTTGACCTGGTCGCCGTCTCCGAAGATCAGCACGGACCGTCGGGGATCCGCCGCCAGCCTCTTGAGCGCGTCCACCTCCGCCTGAGTCTTGGGAAAGTTGGAGGTATAGATGGGGGTCAGCGAGATGAGCCCGATCTCCAAATCCTTGAGGTCGGCCTTGACCTCCCGTGCCGCCAGCTTCACGAACTGAAAGGGCAGCATGACCGCATGGCCGTGCTTGTTCCAGTCCTCCTTCGGCATGATCCCGGCCTTGGCCAGATGCTCGACCACGTAGTTCATGTAGACCGTGCGAAAGGCGTGGACGGTCGAGAGCACGTACCGGACCACCAGTTCCCTCGTCTGCTCCTTCGATGGCTCGGCCGACCGGCCCGACGGGACGCCCACCGCCAGCCCCACCGCGAGCGCCACCAACCCCCAATGCCATCGTTTGCGCTCCACTCCGCTCCCTCCTTGTCAGCGATGAATTACGCCGTGCACGTCGCTCCTTTTGAATCGCGCGACCTGTCCCGGACATTCAACTCCCGGACCCAGTGCCTTGACTTTCAAACTTGGCGGGGAAACCCCGTCAGCCGAGGGATGGCTTCGCACGGTGCGGACCGTGCAAATCCGCTCATGACTCGTGTCCGCACCTCTGAAAGAAGGCCCGGGACAAGCCTTCCCCGCATGGCACGCGGATTGCTGTCTTATAGGCGTGACCTGAATTGAGGGGGAAAGGGTCATGGGCAGCAGACTTTGGGTGTGGGTCGCGGCGGTGTTGCTCTGCTGGGGCAGTGCGGGATGGGCCGCCGAGCCGACTGACGGACCGGATGATCGGGAACTGGCCACGGTTGTCGTCGGGCAGGATCGTCCCGACGACTTGGAGCGTAAGCTGGGGGCCTCGGCGTGCCTCCTGCCGTCCATGTCCGGCGAACGAGTGTCCTATCTCTATAACGTCCAAGGATCGGACGGGCATTATTTTCTCAGATTCGAGGTGGATGGCCGAGTGGACGCCATCACGGTCTCCAAGGACCCGCCGATCGCCGGGGTCTGCTACGCCCCCGTGCGCCGGGTTCTGCCCGTGAAAACCGGCAAAGGTCTGTACCTGGGCGCCACCAAGGAAGCAGTCCTTCAACTGTACGGGAGACCGGCCGAGAGTTTCGCCGTGGGACCCCTGGAGCGGTTTCGTTACGTTTCCGTGCTCGACCACTTGCACGAATGGGATCTGGTTTTCCGGGACGGACGGCTCGTGGAATGGACCGTGGTGACGGAGGAATGAGGCTTCAATAATCCGATCGGTACCGGTACCGCAGCAGCAGCGCCTCGGCCCGACGTTGCGCGGGCGTCATCTCCGGAAGATCCGAATACTTGAGGACCACTTCGTCGGCCAGTCCCTCGGCAATCGCCGGGCTCCCCTGCTTGACATACTCATCCGCCACGTCCAACAGCCAGGCCGTGCGCTGCGCCAGGGACGGGATCAAGTCCTCAGGCGGGTCCATCCTGGCGGACCGATAGGCCCGGTACAGGCCGAATCCGTGGTCCAGATAGGCCCGCACGGCATTCTCGTATCCCTGCAACATGTCCAGCGAGTTCTCTCTTCCGTACCGCTTCTGGGCGGTCTGCGCGTCGCCCCTGAGGACGGTCTCCCTCTGCTGCCACTCCGCAAACCCCTGAGGCGTCCGTAAGTAGTCGGCCGGGGGACCTGGTTCGCTAGTTGCACAGGCTGAAAGCCAGAGGAGCATGGCCATGAGACAGAGCCCCGGTCGGTCCGCTTTGATGTCATCCGCTGCCATGGCACCCGCCTTTCTCAAAGCATGGAATGAATGGTCGAGCGAAGGGATGAACGAGCCATGAAAATCATAGCACGACACGTCCTCCCTGTGCTTCCTCGGATCGGAGCCCTTCTCCTGGGCTGGTTCCTGGGGACGGTCCCGCCGTCCGCCGCATGGGCGGGCGAACCGACCTTCACCTACTACGACGACCTCCCCCCCATCGAACAGACCGAATTGGAGGCTGTGCAAGAGCGGGTCCAGGAGGCGCGGAAGCGTCTGAAGATCATCAAAGGGGAGCCGGCCAAGCCCAAGAGGAAGCCGGTGGAGCCGCTTCCCGAGCCGGGCCCTGATGAGCGCGACACCGCGGGCGCCGTCGACTTCGAGGAAGTGGACGAGCTCCGGCAGGCGTTCAAACAGCTCTCCAAGCAGCAGCCGAAGGAAGAAGAGCCTCCTTCTCCCTCGAAACAGGCCCCCGCCCCGCCGCAGGGAAGCGAGGCCGCCACGGAGAAGGAGATTAAGGCCCTCTCCGAACGCGTGGCCGCGCTCGAAAAGGTCATGGTCGGCACCGAGGAGCAGCCAGGCCTCGCCGGCCTCATTGGTGGCTATACGCGGCGCAACGGGTTCTTTCTCATGTCGAGCGAGGGCGACTTCTTCCTCCGCATCCCCGCCCTGCTGCAGGCCGACCTCCGAACCTTCCCGAGCGGCCAGAACGGGGCGAACCCCGGCGTGAGTCCCAGTACCTTCATCCTGCAGCGGGTTCGTCCCATGATCCACTTCCGGCTCTGGCGCTACTTCCGCGGGCTCATGACGCCGGACTTCGGAAACGGCTTCACGCAGAGCCCGCTGGTCCAGGGCCGGGTGCAGACGCCCGACGCCTTCGGGGAGTGGGACTATTTCCCCGCCTTCCGGGTCCGCGTCGGCAAGTTCAAGAGCCCGATCGGCCTGGAGATGCTCCAGGCGCCGCAGAACCTCAGCTTCATGGAGCGGTCGCTCACCAGGAACCTGCTCCCCAACCGGGATCTGGGCGCGATGGTCTGGGGCGCCTTCCAGCACGGCCTCCTGGAATACCAGCTCGGCGTCTTCAACGGCTCGCCGAACGCCAACTTCTACCAGGAGAGCGCGGCCACCAGCAGCGCGAAGACGTTGGAGGCCCGGGTCTTCAGCCGTCCGTTTGTCGGCGGGGACCACTGGCTGCGCGGGCTCGGCCTGGGCGTCGGCATGAGCGTGGGATCGGTCAAGCAGGCGAGCGGGCAGGACCAGATGCAGACGGAGACCTTCAGCTACACGTTTTTCCAATACCAGTCCACCAGTGCGGTGAACGTGCAGGGGAACGGCACCCGGCTGCGATTCGCCCCCCAGATCGCCTGGTACGGCGGGCGGGTCGGCGTCATGGGCCAGTACGTCCGCAGCACCCAGGAAATGATCAACGTCGCCAACCAACAAACGGCCACGCTGACGCACGACGCCTGGTCCGGACAGGTGTCGGTCCTCCTCACCGACGACACGGCCACGTTCGGCCGCATCGAGCCGCGGCACCCGGTCGACCCGTCGAAGGGCCAGTGGGGCGCGTGGGAGTTGGCCGTCCGCTACGCCCAACTGAACATCGACCCGGCCACCTATACGTACAACTTCGCCGATCCCGGAGTCAGCGTCCTGCGCGCCAAGAGCACCACGGTCGGCCTGAACTGGTATCTGAACGCGAACGTGCGGATCACGGCCAACTTCGTCCACACGGATTTCACCGGCGCGAGCCGGGCCTACCATGCGGCCAGCCACGAGGACGGCCTCCTGTTCCGCACGCAACTGGTGTTCTAGCCGTGCGGCTGCTCGCCCTCCTGCTCCTCAGCCTGGCCCTGCACGGGCTGGCTTCGGCGGCCGAGCCGACCGGCTCGGAGCAGAAGCCGCCCGTCCAGGGGCCCAGCCGGGCATCCGAAGCCTCTCCGCCGCGCCCGCACCTGTCTCCTTCCACCAGGCAGCAGCTCCGCGACCTGGATCGCCGGTTGAGCGTGCTGGAGTCGCTCGCCGTCGGGCGCGGACACGGCCGCGGCGTTATGGAACGGGGTCTGGGCTGGTCGCCGGAGCTGAAGGAACGGGGCTTTTTCCTCTATTCCACCGACGGCCTCTTCCGGCTTCACTTAAATGGTGGTATCCAAGCACAGTACAACGCCTTTCCTGGAGGCAGGACAGGGCGGGATCCGGGCACTGAGCCGGATGGCTTCGAATTTCGACGCGTGCGCCCAATCCTGGACTTCCGGATTGGCCGCTTCGTGCGCGGGCAGATCATGCCCGATCTGGCCCCGCGTCGCCGCACGGAGTTGTACAATGCCTTTCTCGACTTCGAGCTGTCTGAGTTGGCGCGACTGCGCGTGGGGCAGTTCAAACCGGCGCTCAGTTTGGAGAAGCTTCAAGGAGAATTCGACTTAGTCTTCGCCGAGCGCTCGCTTGTCCAGAACTTTGTACCTTTCCGTGACTTCGGCGTCCAACTCACCGGCCGCCTGTTCCGACAGCAGCTCCGCTACGATATGGGAGCATTTAACGGCTCTCCACAAGCGATCGGACCTGCTAACCTGGGGGCTCCCTCTGCTGACAACAACAAGCACCTGGTGGCCAGACTCATGCTCACCCCCTTTCTCCTCCAAGGCCCACGAGCCTTCCGACAGTTAGAATTCGGAGTCGGAGTGATGTACGGAGCCTTCACCAACACGGCTGGCCAGCAGCCGATGCTCACGATGGGGCAGGACCGGATTATCTTCCAGTATCAGGACACGGTGACCGGAAACGGGTTTCATACCAGGATTGTCCCGCAGATGAGCTGGTTCTGGGGACGCCTCGGGGTGATGTCCCTCTTCGTCCACACCTGGGAGCCCAAGATCAACCGGGCGACCGGCCTGACCGGCACGGTGCAGAACGAGGCCTGGATGGTCCAAGGCGAGTTCGCCCTGACTGATGACGAGCCGGCCTTCATCCGGGTGACGCCCAAGCGCCCCTTCAACCCGGCCAGGCCGTTGAGCGGCAACTGGGGGGCCTGGACGATCGCAGCCCGCTATTCGGAGCAACGGGTGGATCCCCAGGCCTTCGGGCTCGGCTTCGCCAGCGCCCAGCTCTACGCCCAGACCGCCAAGGGGACCAGCGTTGCCTTGAATTGGTACGCGAGCCGGGAGTTCCGTCTCCAGGGGATCTGGGAGCACACGGACTTCTTCGGCGCCACGCCCGCCTTCTCCGCCTCGAACCGGGCCGACCTGCTGATCGTCCGCTTCACCTTGATCTATTGAGCCGTTGCATTCGGCTTCAGTTCTTCCTAGAATAGCCGATACAGGAATTGCCGGGGTGCCCTCGCGCCCGGCGCACGAAAGGATTCGACCATGAAGATCTTTCTCGACACCGCCAACGTGAAGGAAATCCACGAAGCGGCGAGCCTGGGGCTCCTCGACGGGGTGACGACGAACCCGTCGCTCGTCTCCAAGGAGGGCCGCAGCTTCAAGGAGGTCCTGATCGAGATCTGCAACATCGTGGACGGCCCGATCAGCGCCGAGGTCGTCAGCGTCGAAGCGGACGCCATGGTGAAGGAGGGCCGGGACCTGGCCAAGGTCCACAAGAACATCGTGGTCAAGTGCCCGCTGATCCCGGAGGGGCTCAAAGCCACCAAGAGGCTGGCGGCGGAGGGCATCCGCGTGAACGTGACCCTCTGCTTCTCGCCCACCCAGGCGCTGCTGGCCGCGAAGGCCGGCGCCTGGTGCGTCTCGCCCTTCATCGGCCGGCTGGACGACGTCAGCTCCAACGGGATGGAGTTGATCCGCCAGATCGTCGCGATCTACCGCAACTACGACTTCAAGACGCAGGTGCTGGTGGCCAGCGTCCGCCACCCGCAACACGTGGTCGAGGCGGCGCTCGCGGGCGGCGACATCTGCACGATGCCCTATTCCGTGTTCCAGCAGCTCTACAAGCACCCGCTGACCGACATCGGCCTGAAGAAGTTCCTGGCCGACTGGAACGCGAGCCCGGCGAGCAAATAGCGGGCACGCGGTTCGTCATTCGTCGCTCGTGAAGCGCGATGGAACAAGAGGGATGTCCGGTCACTCGCGAGAGACGGATGACGAGTGACGCAGCTTCAGCAGGCGGCGGGCGTCCCGGAAGACGGCGTGGAACATCGGCTTCGTGAGGGTCCCGGTGAAGGTGTTCTGCTGGCTGGGATGGTAGGAGCCGATGAGCGTGACGCCCCAGGGGAGCCGGCAGACCGTCCCGTGGCCGAAGCGGGGCAGCGGCGACGGCACCGGCCGGCCCAGTGCCCGGCAGGCTCGCAGGTAATGGTCGAACGCGATCTTGCCCAGCGCCACCACCACCCGCAGCCGTTTCAGCAGACGCAATTCCTCCAGCAGATAGGGCCGGCAGGCCTCGAACTCCTTGGGGAGGGGTTTGTTCCCCGGCGGCGCGCAGCGCACGGCCGCCGCGACGTAACAGTCCATGAGGCGGAGCCCGTCGCCCCGATGGGTCGACTGCGGCTGGCTGGCGAAGCCGAACCGGTGGAGGGCCTCGTAGAGCCAGTCCCCGCTGCGGTCTCCCGTGAAGACGCGGCCCGTGCGGTTGCCGCCGTGCGCGGCCGGCGCGAGGCCCACGACGAAGAGGCGGGCCCGCGGATCGCCGAACCCGGGCACCGGCCGGCCCCAGTAGGTCCAGTCGTGGAACTGCCGACGCTTCGTCCGGGCCACCGCCGTCCGGTAGGCGACCAGGCGGGGACACTTTCTGCAGCGGACGATCCGCTCATGGAGGACGGTCAGGCTCCGCATCGGGGCGCCGAGTTTATCATAAGAACGGCGGTGCTTGCCGCCCGCACCGCTCCTTGCTAGCATGGGGCGATGCGCAGCCGTTCGGTTCAACCCAGGGAGGCACGACGAGCATGCGGCCTGACCAGATTCCGCGACCGCCGCGATCGATCCTGTTTCCGACCATCGCGTTCCTGACGGTCGGCCTCGCCGCTGATCCGGCGCTCACCGGCGCGCAGCAGGGACCGGAGCCGGCCGCCCCGGCCGTCCAGAAGAGCCAGCCCGTACCGCCTGAGGAACCGGTTGCCAAACCGGAGAGCGGCGAGCCGCCGAACGGCTCGGCGGCACCGGAGGCGCTGTACGCCGCCCCGGAGGCGGAAGAGCAGATCGTCATCCTGCCCGAGATCCAACGGCAGGGGCAGCGCCACTTCCTCAGCTCGTTCAAGCTCCCGGAGACGCTGACCTTCGCCGGCCAGCCGGTGCCGCTGGACAACTGGCAGGTGCGCGAGCGGATCGAGTACGAGTTCTACCAGTTCCTCGAGGACGAAGGGGAGAGCATCATCCTGGCCAAGCGGACCGGACGGTGCTTTCCGCCGGTGGAGAAGCAGCTCGCCGAGGCCGGCCTGCCCGACGACCTGAAGTTCATGCTCCTGGTGGAAAGCAAGTGCATCTCGGCCGCCTACTCGCGCGCCAAGGCCTCGGGGCCCTGGCAGTTCATCAGCTCGACCGGCAAGCGGTACAAGCTCTACAGCAACAAGTGGCGGGACGACCGGCGGAACCTGGAGCAGTCCACCGAGGCGGCGATCAAGTACCTGCGCTTCCTCAAGCAGGAGCTGGGCGACTGGTTCCTCGCGATGGCCGCCTACAACGCGGGCGAGGACAAGATCAGGAAGCTGTTGAAGCAGCAGCGGGTCGACGACTACTGGCGGCTCCACTACGTGCGGGAGACCATGCGGTACGTGCCGCGCATCATCGCCGCCAAGGAGGTCTACTCCCAGCCGGAGAAGTACCTGGGCCTGACCAAGAAGGACCTCTACGCGCCGCTGGAGACGGAGACCGTCACGGTCACGGTCAAGGAGCCGCAGCGCCACCTGGCCTCGATCGCCGAGGAGTTCGGGACCTATTTCCTCGAGCTCAAGCTGTTGAACCCGGAGATCCGCAAGG
This sequence comes from Nitrospirota bacterium, assembly GCA_040757595.1. Taxonomy (NCBI): domain Bacteria; kingdom Pseudomonadati; phylum Nitrospirota; species Nitrospirota bacterium. The sequence goes on from JBFLWP010000009.1 coordinate 45,526, forward strand.
AGTACCTGCCGAAAGGCTCCCACCACCTCAAGGTGCCCAAGCAGACCTGTCCCCTCCGCTGCTTCAAGCAGGACAAGACGCCGTAACCGGTTCCATGCAGATCGGCGCGCGGCAGCCTCTGGTTCGGGCGATCCTTGCCCGGCTGCTCCAGGCGGGGCTGGCCGCCGTGGAGCCCTCCGTCGCCCTCCGCCGGTGGGTCGTGAGGGCCGGCTCCGTCGTCCGCGTCGGTTCGCGCCGGTACGATCTGCGGGACTATGACCGGGTCGTGGCGATCGGGGCCGGCAAGGCCTCCGCGCGCCTGGCCGCCGCGCTCGAGCAGCGGCTGGACGGCTCGCTGACGGATGGGCTCGTCATCACCAAGTACGGCCATGCCGTCCCGACCAGACGGATCACGATCAAGGAAGCCGGCCATCCCGTGCCGGACGGGGCGGGGCTCAGAGCGACGGAAGAGCTGCGACGCCTCCTCGGCTCGCTGACCCGAAACGATCTGGCCTTCGTCCTCCTGTCCGGCGGGGCCTCCAGCCTCCTGCCGGCTCCGGCCCCGGGCCTGACGCTGGCGGACCTCCGGCGCACGACGGACCTGCTGCTCCGATGCGGAGCCGCGATCCGGGAGATCAACGCGGTCCGCAAGCACCTCTCGACCATCGCGGGCGGGCGGCTCGCGGCGGCGACGCGCGCCCGGATCGTAAGCCTGATCCTCTCCGACGTGACCGGCGACGACCTGGGCGCGATCGGCTCGGGCCCCACCGCGCCGGACTCGACCACTTATGCGGACGCCAGCGAGGTCCTGTGCCAGTATGGCGCCTGGGCCAAGGTTCCCGCCCGCGTGCGCGCGCACCTGCTCAAGGGCCGGCGGGGAGGGATCGCGGACACGCCCAAGCCCGGCTCCGCCCGGTTCCGCCTGGTGCACAATCAGCTCATCGGCAACAACGGAGCGGCGGTCGAGGCCGCGGCTCGGGCCGCCGCGCGCGACGGGCTCAGGCCGCTGGTCCTCACCACGTCGCTCACCGGCGAGGCCAGGGAGGCGGCCAAGGTCTTCGGCGCGCTGGCGCGGGAGATCGTCGCCCGCGGCAGACCGGTCCGCCGGCCCGCGTGCCTGCTCGCCGGCGGCGAGCTGACCGTCACGGTCCGCGGCGAGGGACGGGGCGGCCGGGCCCAGGAGTTCGCGCTCGCGGCCGCACGGGAGATCGCCGGGCTTTCTCGGGTGTGGATCGCCGCCTTCGGGACCGACGGGACGGACGGGCCCACGGACGCAGCCGGCGCGGTCGTGGACGGGGAGACCGTCGTACGGGCGGCGCGGATCGGGCTCGACCCAGCCGCGTCGCTGGCCCGAAGCGATGCCTACGGTTTCTTCAAGCGAGTCGGCGGACACATCGTCAGCGGGCCGACCGGTACGAACGTGAACGACCTGTATATCCTGATCGTACTGTAGAAATCCGCCAACCTATGTCGCGTCCCTACGTGTTGCCGCTCGAGTCCTGCTCCGATCCGGCCCTCGCCGGCGGCAAGGCGACGGGCTTGGCACGGCTGATCCGCCTCGGTTTTCCGGTCCCACCCGGCATCTGTCTGACCACGGAAGCCTATCGGGACGGTGTGCATGCCCTCGGTCTGGCCCCTCAACGGGCATGGCCGCGCATCGCCGACGCACCGGAAGCGGAGCGGAGCCGGGCCCTGGAAGAGCTGCGGAGGTCCTTGACGGATGTCGCCCTTCCCCAGAAGGTCCGCGAACTGCTGGAGCAGGCGCTCGACGGGCTCGGCGTCGCCTCGGACCGGCTCTGGGCCGTCCGCTCATCGGCCACCGATGAGGGCTCAGCCATTGCCACCTGTGCTGGGATCTACCGGACGAGGCTCGGCGTGCGCCGCGAGGCCATTCCCCGGGCTGTTGCTGATTGCTGGAGCTCCTTGTGGAGCAAGGCGGCGGTCGCCTATCGGGACCGGCTCGGCAAGACGGCCCCGCCCGAGATGGCCGTGCTGCTCCAGCCGATGCTGGCCCCCCGCGCAGCCGGCGTCGCCTTCTCCCGCCACCCTGTCACGGACCAGCCGCACGTGGTGATCAACGCGGTACACGGGCTCGGAGAGCCGCTCGCAAGCGGGCTCGTCCAGCCGGACCAGTATGTGGTGGAGGTCGGCACGGACTATCCGTCGTCCCGGTTGCTCGAAGGGCCCAGCGAGAAGGACCGGCCCGAACAGGAGCACCGACCGCCGGCCCTGCAACCCTCGGAGGCGCTGGCCCTGGCCGAGCTGGTGAAGAAGGTCGAGCAGGCTCTCCAAATGCCCGTGGACCTGGAATGGGCCATGGATGATCGGGGCATTTGGCTGCTCCAGGCCAGGGCCATCCCTTCTGCGCGCACGGCCTTGACCGACCTCACGAGCGTCTGGTCCCGCGCGAACTTCAAGGAGACCATGCCGGATGTGCCGAGCCCCCTGGGTCTGTCGTTCCTCGAGCAGTTCATGGAGCGGAACATCGTGCGGCCCTACCGGGAGCTGGGCTGCACGGCCCAGCCAGGCCTCTCCTCCGTGCGGATTGTGAACGGGCGGCCCTACATCAACGTGAGCCTGTTCCAAGGCTTCACCGCGCAACTGGGCGGCGATCCGACTCTGGTCACCGAGCAGATGGGGGGTGAGAACCTGCCGCTGCCGCCCCTGCCCCCGCGACTGCCCTGGTGGAAGCTGTTCCGCGCCGGGCTCATCATGGAGCGGCGGATTCGCCGCGCGGCCAGGCTGGGTCCCGCCTGGTTCGCCGAGCTCAAACGGCTGGGCGAGACGGAAGCGGGCGATTCGGTCCTGGCCCTGCCCCCCCTCGAGCGGCTGGCCCGGCTGGACCATCTGGGCCGACGCCTGCACGAGGGGGACCTGACCTTCGCCATCGTGGCCGCCGTCTCTCAGGGACTCTATGCCCTGGGCTTGCTGCTGGAGCGCCGGGCCGGGCCGGACTGGCGGGCCCTGCTCAACGCCTCGCTGCAAGGCTTGGGGGACGTCATCAGCGCGCAGCAGATTCTCCTCCTGCACCGGCTGGCGGACAAGGCCCGCCGCGAGCCGATCGTGCAGGCCTACTTCACGGCCCAACCCTTCGACCCGTCGGGATTCCGCCGGCAACTGGCGGGCACAGCCTTCCTTGAGGAGTTCGACGCCTTCCTCGGAGAGTACGGCCACCGGGCCGTCGGAGAGTCGGACGTCGCATCGCCGCGCTTCTCCGAGCGGCCCGAGCATTTCCTGGAGGTCATCCGGGTGCACCTCCTCGAGTCACCAGCCCGGCAGGCCGATGACATCCTGCGTGAGCAGGAGTCGGCGCGCCGGCAGGCTTTGCAGGAGATCCACCGGCGATTCGGCTGGCGCGTGCCTCTCCGGCTGGTCTTCGCCTGGTGGTACCGGCGATTGGCCCGGTACCTGACGCTGCGGGAAGCCAACCGCCACGCGCTGATGTATTTCACGGCCGCCACCCGCCGCCTTCTCCTTTCTCTCGGCGCACATCTGGTAGAACGGGGTGTCCTGACCGGACCGGACGACGTCTTTTTCCTGACGGCCGAGGACCTGCAGGAGGCGGTCTTCGGGATCGAACGTGACTGGAGGGGACTGGTGGCGGGCAGACGGGCCGAGCGGAAACGGCACCTCGGTGAAACGGCGCCGGACCTCCTGATCGGCCTGGCCGGCCCCCAGCCCGACAGGCCCGCCCAAGCGGGGGCGATCCTGGCCGGCATCGCGATCAGCGCCGGCTATGCCGAAGGACCGGTGCGCGTGCTCCGCAGACCGGAGGACATGAGGACGGTCAGGAAGGGGGAGGTGCTCGTGGTGCCGGTCATTGACCCGGGCCTGGCTCCGCTCATGGGGCTGGCCGTCGGGCTGGTCGTGGAAATGGGCGGCACCCTTTCGCACGGAGCGATCATCGCCCGCGAGTACGGGATCCCGACCGTGGCCAACGTGCCCGGCGCGACGCGCCTGCTCAAGGACGGGGAGCGGGTCGCGGTGGATGCCTCCCGCGGCACGGTGAGCCGGCTGAACTCTCCCTGGCGGTTGGCGGGAGGATGAGTCCCTTGACCGGTCCTTACCGCACCGCGACGTGGGCGCGGCGGTTCTGCTTCCAGCAGGCGACGCTGTGCTCGGTGCAGACCGGCCGTTCCTTCCCGTAGCTGGTGGTCTCGATCTGCGAGGACGGCGCCCCCTTGGCCTCCAGATAGCGCCCGACGGCCTTCGCCCGCTTCTCGCCCAGCGTCAGGTTGTACTCGATCGTCCCCCGCTCGTCGCAGTGCCCCTCGACGAGCACCTGCTTGCCGCTCTCGGTCTTCAAGTACTCGATGATGGCGTCCAGCGCGCCCTTCTCGTCGTCCTTCAGCACGGCCTTGTTGTAGTCGAAATAGACGTCCACCGGCTCCGGCACCGGCGCTGCTGGGGGCGCCGCGGCTTGAGCCTCTGCCTCCCGCGTCTGCTCGACCGGCGGGGGTGGGGAGGGCGGAGGGGGTTCCTCGACCCGCTCTTCGACCTTGGGCGGTTCCGGCTTCGGCGGCTCCGGTGGCGGGGGCGGCGGCTCCTGCTTGACCACGGGCGGGGGCGCCGGCTCCGGCGCCACCGTGGACCCGCTCACCCCGCTGCAGGCCGCGAGCAGCGCGAGCAACCAGAACATCCCGAACAGGCTGGTCATCCGAACAAGGGAACGCATCACCGACGATGCCATGATGGACCTCGTGCAGGCGGCTCGGTGCAGTCGAGCGGGCCCCGGTCACGGCCGCTCACGTCGCGGGCTACCATTACCACAGGAGGCGGGGACTTGCGAGTTTTTCTTTACTAGGTAGTCGCCCGGTTCGGTCCCGGTCACCGCTTGGGCAGCGGCTGGCCGGCCCAGCCGGCCTTGGAGGCAAAGCCTTTGCCATACCGGTCGTACAGCTCGAAGAACTGGTAGGCCTTGCAGTCGGTGAGCACTTCCTTGATCTCGGTGAGGTACCGTTCGAAGGAGTACTGGAAGATCACGCCCTGGCCCCCGACCAATGTGACGGTCCGCCGGACCGGATCGATCGCGCTCTCCTGGTGGAAGACGTACCGATAGTAGGGACTGTCCGGCCCGCCGACGTGCTCGAGAAATTGCGCCCAGGTGGGCGGCCGGTCCATGGACAGCCGCTCCCTGATGCTCACGCCCTTCACCGGTCCGAACCGTTCGAAGAACTCCTTGAACATGGTGTCCCGCCAACGATGCTCGTCCGCAACGTGGTGGATCGCGTGGTCGAACGGGACCACCGTGTGGGTCTCCCACCGGGAGCCGGGCGCCCAGTGGAAGATCACGCCGTCGGTCGGGCCGCTCCAGCCGGTGCCGCCCACTTGCTCCACCTGATGCTCGATGATCTTGTTGGCCCAGACCCAGTAGGCGAAGTCCAGGAAGCGCGGGTCTTTCGTCGTGATCGTCAGGGCATCGGCGCGCAGCGGGGTCTCGGGATTGTAGCTGGTCCGCACGGCGTTGCACCGCTGTTGCCATTCCTCCTCCGACCAGGCGGCGCCGCTCACCGGAAAAGCCCAGGCTTGGCCAGACGGAGCGGCCAGCAGCCAGAGCGATCCGGCGATCAGCAACAGGTGGTTCATGCTAATTCTCCCCTTCGTCCAGCACCGTCACGCTACCTATTGTACCGCAATCCACCGGCCTCCGTCCGTTCCTTGACGCCTTCGCCGGTTTCCCGTACTGTAGGGACCGGCCCCGCGAGGAACGTCCCATGCCCGACCCGACATCCCTCCCGTTCGGCCTCGCTGCCGGCTTCCTGGCCGGCGCCCTCCTCGCCTGGCTCTGGGCCGCGGCCGCCGCCGCCGAGCTGCGCAAGCAGGCCGACGAGGCCCGAACCGACCTGGTCCGACTGCGCGACGAGCTGGCGGCCGCGCAACAAGCCCGCGTGGCGGCGGAAACGCGCGGCGAGGAGACGCTCAAGAGCCTCCAGGAGCAGAAGGCGCTCCTCTCCCAGGCCCGGCAGGAGATGGCCGAGGCCTTCAAGGCCCTCTCCAGCGAGGCCCTCAAGACCAACAACGAGTCCTTCCTGAACCTGGCCAAGACCACCTTCGCAACTCTGCACGCCGAAGCCAAAGGCGACCTCGCGCAGCGGCAGCAGGCGATTGACGGGCTGATCAAGCCGCTGCAGGACGCTCTCCGTCGCTACGAAGAGCAGATCCACCTGATCGAGCGGTCCCGCCGCGAGGCCTACGGAGGGCTCGACCAGCACCTCAAGTCGCTGGCCGAGTCCCACCAGCGCCTGCAACAGGAGACCGGCAACCTCGTCAAGGCCCTGCGCGCGCCGACGGTGCGGGGACGCTGGGGCGAGATCACGCTCAAGCGCGTGGCGGAGCTGGCCGGCATGGTGGCCCACTGCGACTTCATCGAGCAGGCCAGCGTGGCCACGGACGAGGGGCGGCTCAGGCCCGACATGATCGTGCAGCTCCCCAACGGCCGCCAGATCGTCGTGGACGCCAAGGCCGTGCTCTCGGCCTACCTAGAGGCCCACGAGGCCCAGGACGAGGCCCAGCGGATCGAGCGGCTCAAGCGGCATGCGGCCCAGGTCCGGAGCCGGATCGAGGAACTGGGCGCGAAGGCCTACTGGGCCCAGTTCCCCCAGGCGCCGGAGTTCGTCGTGCTGTTCCTGCCCGGCGAGCATTTCCTCGGCGCGGCGCTGGACCAGGACCCGACGCTCATCGAAGACGGCTTCGCGCAGGGCGTTGTGCTGGCCACCCCCACGACGCTGATCGCCCTGTTGCGCGCCGTCGCCTACGGCTGGCGGCAGCAGCAGCTCAACGAACATGCGCAACAGGCCGGCCGGATGGGGGAAGAGCTCTTCGAGCGGGTCTCGGTGCTGGTCAAGCACATGGAGGACGTGGGACAGGCGCTGGACCGGGGCGTCCAGGCCTACAACAAGGTGCTCGGCTCCTACACGAGCCGGATCCTGCCGACCGCCCGCCGCCTGAAGGAACTGGGCGTCGCGTCGGACAAGGAGCTCCCGCAACTGGAGCCGCTGGAGCAGGCGCCGAAACCGGCGCCGTCCGGAGAGCCAACCGGAAAGGATCGCGCATGACCGACGAGCAGCGGATGGTGGACGAATTCCACCGCCAGTTCGAGATCAAGACCGCCCAGATTCCGACCGTGCCGGACGAGGCCACCGCCGCGCTGCGGGTCAGGCTGATCCAGGAGGAGTTCGACGAGCTGCGGGAGGCCCTCTCGCAGCGGGACCTGGCGGCCGTCGCCAAGGAGCTGGCCGACCTGCTCTACGTGGTCTACGGAACCGCGGTTTCCTGCGGCATCGACATGGGGCCGGTCTTCCGCGAGGTCCACCGGTCCAACATGAGCAAGGTCGGGGGGCACAAGCGGGCGGACGGGAAGTGGGTCAAGCCGCTCTCCTATTCGCCCGCCAGCATTGCCCCGATCCTGGCAGCGCAGACGGACGGAGTGGAGCGTCCCGGCTCGAGCTCGATCACGGATACGCTCCAGCCGGGCAATTTCGCATGACGGGAGGACACCGCCGATGCTGCCGACCTGTCCGCAATGCGGCCGCGACTTCGTCAAACGGACCCATCGCGAGGGGCTGCTCGAGCACGTCCTGAGCGCGGTCTACGTCTATCCCTACCGGTGCCAGCTCTGCACCCACCGGTTCCGCGCGATGGAGTGGGGCAAGCGCTACACGAAGCAGGCGATCGACAAGCGCCAGTATGACCGGTTCACGGTCAGCGTCCCGGCCCTGCTCCTGAGCGATCTCGGTCGCGGGGAGGGCACGGTCGTGGATCTCTCGATGGGCGGCTGCGGGATGGAGACGGGAGTGCCGCTGCAAACCGGAGCGCTCGTGCAATTGGAGCTCAGCCAGGAGGCGGGGGAGAAGCCGATCTTGGTGGAGTCGGCGGTCGTCCGCTCGGTCAGGAACAAATTCGTGGGCCTGCAATTCCTCCGGCTTCAGCCCGAGGACGAGCTGCGCCTCAGCCGGTTCGTCCACAGCCTCTGGGCCACATCCAAAAGATAAAGGTGAAGTAGGAAGGATGAAGTTATGAAATAAGGAGGTTAATGGCGTCGCTTGACGGTTTTCACGGTGGCAACAAGAATCGCCATGAGTTCGTCCGCCTCTTGATGCACAGGCTCAACCCGATCCCGGGAAGCAATGCCCCTCTCATTGAGTAGCTCCAGCTAATAGAGAGTCTCTTCGAGTTCCTGTAATCCACCTTCGATCTTGCTAATGAACTCGGCTGTTGAGCGGGCCCGCCTCGACTCGCGATAATGGGCTCCCACTGACGTCCCACTTCGTAGGAGCTGCTTCCCCAACACCTGGGCTTCAGGACTTCTGGGGAGGGAGGAGTACAGCCTGATGACCTTCAATGCAAAAGCCTTGGTTCGAGGCCCTATGTCCTTCTCACTTGAACCAGGCATTTCTCCACCTTCAGACTTCAGCGTTCATACTCCATACTTTCACCGAGCGTCACGAGGATGTTGTCGATCAGCCGGACGCGGCCGATCCGGACCGCGCCCAGGAGCACGGCGGTCTTCGTCACCCGCGCGAGCGGCTCCAGCCGGTCCGGGTCGCAGACGTCCAGGTAGTCCACCTCGACCGAGGGTTCCGTCGCGATCACCTGCTGCATGGCCTTCACGACCTGGCTCCCGAACCGGACGCCCCGGAGGATGGCGGTGCGTCCAGCCTGCAGGGCCTCGTGCAGCACCGGCGCGACGCGGCGCTGGGCGGGTGTGAGGTACCGGTTGCGTGAGCTCAGCGCCAGCCCGTCAGCCTCGCGCACGGTCGGACAGACGACGAGACGCACTCCCAGGTTCAAGTCCCCGATCACCCGCCGTACGATCACGGTCTGCTGAAAGTCCTTCTGGCCGAAGAAGGCCGATTCCGGCTTGACGAGACCGAGCAGCTTCGTCACCACGGTCGCCACCCCCTCGAAGTGCCCGGGCCGGTGCGCCCCTTCCCAACGTCGCGCCAGGTCCGGCACGGACACGGTCGTCTGAAAACCGGCCGGGTACATGTCCTCGGCGGACGGAGCGAAAAGGACGTCCACCCCTTCGGCGCGACAGAGGGCCGCGTCCGCCTTGAACGGCCGGGGATAGCGGGCGAAGTCCTCCCCCGGCCCGAACTGGGTAGGGTTGACGAAGAGGCTGACGACGACCGCGTCGCAGGCGAGCCTCGCTCTGTGGATGAGCGAGCGGTGTCCCTCGTGGAGCGCTCCCATGGTCGGCACCAGGCCGACCACGACGCCCTCCCGGTGCAGGGTACGGCTCCAGGCCGATAGGGCTTGAGCTGACCGGATAATCCGCATCAGAACGCTGAGGGCTGACGGCTGGGGACCCGTTGCTCTTCTGATGCAACGGGCGTTGCTGATGGCCCTAGACGCGAGCCGTAGCGTGGGCTGGGCTGCGGGTCGAGCCGGCGCACCGTTGCCGGATCGGCGAGGTGGTCGAGGAGGTCCTTGATGGTTCGGTGCAGGACCGGGTGGATCAAATCTGGGGCCAGCTCGGCCAGGGGAGCCAGGACGAAGCGCCGGAGATGCAGGCGGGGATGGGGCACGACGAGGCCCGCCTCATGAAGAACCCGATCCCCATAGAAAAGCAGGTCCAGATCGAGCGTGCGGGGCCCGGCGCGATGCTCCAAGTCGCGTCCCAGGGCCTTCTCCACTTCCCGGCAGACATCCAAGAGCCGATGGGGAGGAATCTCCGTCTCGAGCCGCACGACCCCGTTCAGGAACCAGCCGCTGCCCGGCCTGGCCCCGTCGTCCACCGGCTCCGTTTCGTAGAGCGAGGAGACCCCGGTCACTTGCGAGGCGGGGAGGAGGCCCAGGAGCGTGACCGCCCGGTCGCAGAAGTCCAGCCGATCCCCGACGTTGGACCCGAAGGCGATGTATACGATCTCGCGGCTCATACGCGCCCCGCAGCGGAGAGCAAGTGACAAGCGAGCAAGCTGACAAGTGTGGTTGGCTCATGAGGTATATAAGCCTTGGCCGTGTTCTCACCGTTCAGCATGGAAGCATTTGACATCTTAGTGGTCTCTGGCTAGAGTCTGCCAGCTAGAGGAAACCATTACACCAGTTCGGGCGTCTACTTCAAGCTAGACCACGCCATTACTGTAGTGCGCGATCACATGGGCCTGGAACAAGACATCGAAGACATCCGAGCCGGAATTAAAGCTGGCCGCTTCTCGAATGAAGCATCAGTGTCACAGGGCATTGTGCTTCGGCTTCTCCATGCGCTCGCTTGGCCCGCATATGACACACAGGTCGTATGCCCTGAGTATCCCCTCGATGGAAGACGAGTTGACTTCGCGCTCTGTCACCCTCCAGGTAAACCAATCGCATTTATCGAGGTAAAACAAATCGGTCAGAGCGAAGGTACGGAACGGCAGCTCTTCGAGTACGCCTTCCACGCCGGGGTCCCGCTCGCTATCCTGACAGACGGTCAGGAATGGAATTTCTTCCTTCCGGGGGAGCAGGGGGACTACGGTGAACGCCGGGTATACACACTTGACATCGTCGGACGAGACATCATTGAGTGCGTGTCGCGGCTGAATCGCTACCTTAAGTATAGCGCCATCACTTCCGGCTCAGCGATTCAGGCTGCGCGAGATGACTATCGCGACGTGTCGCGTGAAAAGCAAATGAAGGCCACTCTGCCGAGTGCTTGGACGAAGCTTGTTACAGACGAAGACGTTCTCTTGCTGGAGCTAGTCGCAGATCAGGTTCAAAGTCTGTGTGGCTATAAGCCAGACCTGGACACCGTTGCACGGTTTCTTAAGGAAAACGTTGCCTTGCGCTCAACGCAAACCACACACGTACCACAGTCGTCGCGAGCTCCTGTTCAGTCCTCACAACCGGCTTCCCCCGTCGGCAGTGCAGCCCGTTCTCTTAGCTCAATAGGTTTCGTCCTCAACGGAACACATGTTTCCGCTAGGAACGCGATTGAGGTCTTGATCGCCGTGCTGGAGGAACTGGCTAAACGGGATGCGTCGTTTCTTGATCGCTTTGCGGCGCTTCCGAAGCACGGCCGCACTCGACGATACGTCGCGCGTAGGCCCGAGGAGCTTTATCCAGGTCGTCCAGACCTCGCACGCGACTATTCTGTGCAACTCACTTCAGGATGGTGGGTCTGTACGAACCTTAGCAGAGCGGCAATAACGCGAATCATTGAAATGGCCTGCGAGGTCGCGCGCATCGTCTTCGGTCGCGATCTTGTAGTTACTCTGGGCGAGTGAAGTGATTGAGAAAAATGGTCGGGAGTCGTTTCGTGACACGATGTCCAATGCGGCTCGTGGAGTGCCCGGCCACAGGTAGGCGGAAATCAGAACATTGGTGTCAAAGACTGTGCGCCGAATCCTGGCCATCTCGGACTTGGCGGACAATGGCGGCGATCTTGGCGAGAGAGAGCTTCTTGAGGCGCTTCCGCTTGGCGATGGTCGCGGCGTAGTCGTAGATGGCCGGCCCATTTCTTCGTCGGGATCGAGCGGACCCAAGCGATTCGACGAAATTTAAGACGGCGGCCTGTTTTCCGGCTGGAAGTCTTTGCAACTTTTCCCAGATCACACTCGTGACGGTTTGGGAACTTCTGCTCATGGGACACCTGCGATGAACGATAGCATTAATTATACGCCGCGTCATTCTGTACTGCTAGCGATGACCATCCGCCCGCTCTCCTAAAACCCGGCTTTCCTGATGCGTTCAACCGCTTCCGCCAGCCGCTCCTTCGTGGTGGTCACGGTCATCCGGATGTAGCCCTCGCCCGGCTCCCCGAAGCCGTTCCCCGGCGTGGTGACGATCCCGGCCTTCTCCAACAGGTGCGCGGTGAAGGAGGCGGAGGTGTAGCCCTTGGGCACCGTCACCCAGACGTAGAAGGCCGCTGGCGGCGGGTCCACGTCCAAGCCCAGCTTCTGCAACCCCGGCACCAGCACGTCCCGCCGCTCCTGATAGGTCTTCCGCAAGCCGTCCGTGAGCTGCTCGTCCGATTGGAGCGCCGTGATCCCCGCCTCCTGCACGGCCTGGAAGGTGCCGGAGTCCAGGTTGCTCTTGATCTTCAAGAGCCCGTTCAGCACCTGCTTGTTCCCCACGGCGAAGCCGATCCGCCAGCCGGTCATGTTGAAGGTCTTGGACAGGGAGTGGAACTCGATGCCCACCTCCTTCGCCCCCTCCGCCTCCAGGAAGCTGGCCGGCCGCTTCCCGTCGTAGAAGATCTCGGAATAGGCCGCGTCGTGGCAGACGATGATTTGATGCTCCCGGGCGAAGGCGACGACGCGCTTGAAATAGTCCTTGCCCGCCACCACCGAGGTCGGGTTGTTGGGCGAATTCAGGAACATGAGCTTCGCCTTCCGGGCCACGTCCCCGGGAATCGCGTCCAGGTCGGGGAGGAAGCCGTTCTTCTTGAGGAGCGGCATGACGTGTGAAACGCCGCCCGCGAAACTGGTCGCCACCGGATAGACCGGATAGCCGGGGCTCGGCACCAGGACCACGTCACCTGGATCAATGAAGGCCAGCGGGATGTGGCCGATCCCCTCCTTCGAGCCGATCAGGGTCAGGACCTCGGCGGCCGGATCCAGCGTCACCTTGAACCGCCGCTGGTACCAGTCGGCGACGGCTTTGCGGAAGGAGAGCAGCCCCTCGTAGGAGGGGTATTGATGGTTCTTGGGGTCCGCGCAGGCCTGCTTCATGCGCTCGATGATCGGGGCCGGCGTGGGCAGGTCCGGGTCCCCGATGCCCAGGTTGATGATGTCCACGCCCCGGGCGAGCGCCTTCTGCTTCATCTCGTCAATCGCCGCGAACAGATAGGGCGGCAGGGTCTTGATGCGGCTTGCGTACTCGATCGGAAATGCGGCCATTCGCTTGCTCCTTTCAGTCGCCTGCTCTCAGCCGTCAGCTTCCCCCTCTCCCTAGCCCTCCCCCTTGAAGGGGGAGGAGGAGGTGGGGGTGCTGACTGCTGACGGCCTGTTGCTTAGTCCGCACAGGGTACTTCAGAAAGAGGCCGGCAATCAACGGCGGGGCTTACCGCAGAAGGATCTGGCAGCTGTGCGAGCCCTCATCAACGATCGCGGTTCGGTCTGGCCACAACGGGGCGAAATGAGAGCATGATTTCCTTCCCCGATTTGTATCTATTGCCAACCCTTTGCACAAGACCCTTCTCTACCAGCGCATTAAAGTCTCTGGTCAGCGTCTTCGCCGTCCGATTTGCGTAAGTAGCAGCGATTCGTGGATTCTCTTCAAGTAGTTTGGCAAGCGGTATCGGGTCGTCATGAGAAGATAGCGCAATGACCAGGTTGCACCTTCTCTCGTTTACTGGAGAGGAATGCCCCTTTAAGATCACATGAACATAGTTTTCCCATGAGATCTGCCATTGCTGCTTATGAATGAAGTCGATTTGCGCACGTAATCCATCGACAAATCCTTGCAATGCATAAGTGATGAACGGGATAACTTCGCCACTTGACCGACTAGACTGATTCAGTTGCCGGTAATACTCAGAACGAGTTTGGTTGTAATGGTTGCTTAGCAAGTGAGCAGCCGAACTTGGCACTCCGGAAGAGACGAGAATAAGCAACTCAATGAGACGAGCTGTTCGGCCATTTCCATCACCGAATGGATGTATCCAGGCCATATACAGGTGAGCGAGGATAGCTTTGATGATCGCAAACACGAGGGCGAGCTGTGGCATATCTTGTGGCGGCTGAAACGTCGGACCGTTCAGCCAATCGCAAAGACGCTGGAGCAAGTATTCACAGTCTTCCGGTGGTACTGCCCTGTAGCGCGCCACACCAACCGAGTGCTCTCGTATTTTTCCCGGAACCACTTCATCCGCAAGCTTCAACTTGTCGAGCACGCGACGGTTAAAATCCTTGATCGTCTCCGGGCTCAAAACTGGTGGGCTGCCCTTTTCGATCTCTCCCAGTATCAGATTGCAAGTGTTAATAATGTTTTCGGTTTCTTGCCCCAGGTACTCCCTTGACGGCGGTAAACGTAACTTCCCTTCTAACTGTTTGAGTACCTCCTCTTCGGTCAGCGTATTCCCTTCAATCGCCGTAGTAGCTAGCACCCCCTTAGCTAGGTAGATGGCGTGTAAGCGCTTAGCGGCATCCGGAGCCAGTATGACGTTGGATAAGTGTTCGCATTTGGACTTTGCCTCACCCAGAAGCATCCACAAAGTCTGAGTCCGACACGTGAGGTCGATCGAAAAAGTTATCCAGGGATGAGTGTTTTCGTATGTCCTGGTCATTGTCCAAATTTATGTCCTAATATGGTGTTTGTTTTTCAATATCTTGTATTTGTTTTTGTTAAATATGTGTCCGCAAATTTACAGCCATTGTACCGCGAACTATTCCCGTTTTCAATCTGCTGAAAATTTAGTTAGGGAGGGCTTTGAGCTGTGGTCAGCTAGTAAGGTGCTCGATGAGGAAGCTCGCCCAGTCGTGCAGGCGGGACAGGTGCGGCTCGGCTTCCCGGAGGAGGGCAGCGGGACTCGTTCCGGCTCGGCGGACATCCTCGGGGCATTCCCGGCAGAGGGCCTCGATACCGGCCCGTTCCATCTCCAGGTGAAACAGCAGCCCATAGGCCCGTTCCCCGTAGCGGAAGGCCTGCAGACAGAGGTCGGACGTGGCGAGCGGGACGGCGCCGGCCGGGAGGTCGAAGATCTCCCCGTGCCATTCGAACACGGAGGCCGGTTCGGGCAGCCGGCTGAAGATCGGGTCCTTGCGCCCCTCTTCGGTCAGGCGGATCGGCGTCATGCCGAGCTCCAGCGCCGGACCGGGACGGACCGGTGCGCCCAGTGCCCTGGCCATGAGTTGCGCGCCGAGACAGACGCCCAGCACCGGCTTGCCTAGTCGGATCGTGCGCCGGATGAACTCGATCTCCTGCTCGATCCAGCGGTCCGGATCGTTGACCGACATGGGCCCGCCCATGACGAGGAGGAAGTCCCCGGCCTCCTTGGGGAGCCCCTCTTCGGGCACGAGGCGCCGTTCGAGCCTGTACTCCCGTCGTGCGAGCAGCGGCTCGAAGATCCCCGGCCCTTCAAATGGGACGTGTTGCAGGCAGGTGGTGCGCGTAGGCAGAGCTCCGAGAGTGTGAGCGCCTAACAGAGCATAGGGAGGGATGAGACGTCAAGACCGCCCTGGCGCCAGGTTACGCTGGCTGGTGATGCCCGTGGTGGTGGCTGTGGCGCTGGTCATGGACCACCGCGTGGCCCCGGCCGCGGCTGATCAGCCAGCGGTTCACCGGCAGGGCGGCGACGAAGGCCAGCGCGAGCCCCAACCTCGTGGGCTGTCATGATCTCCTCCATCCCTCGTGTGGCTTGGCTCACGCACCCATCTCCCAGATCAGGACCTCGGCTCCTGTTTGGCCGTCGGCGGTCAGTCTCCGGTCCCCGGCCGAAGTCAGACGGACCGCGTCTCCGGTGTCGAGCGGTCCCGCTCCCTCCAGATCGGCGGCTCCCCCCGCGACGTAGAGGTGGACGAACCGGGCGTCGGGCACCGCGACCGTCTCGCCAGGCTTGAGTCGCCCGCCCCAGAGGACCGCGCCCTTCTGCCGGATCGAGATCGCCGCCTCATGTCCGCGGCCCGAGGCGATCGGCACCAGCCCGCCCTTGGCCAACTCGGCCGAGATGTCCACCTGCTCGTAGCCGGGGGTGATCCGCTCCCGGTCCGGGAGCACCCACATCTGAATCAGGTGCAGATCCTTGTCCAGCCGCGGATTCATCTCCGAGTGCCAGATGCCGGTCCCCGCGCTCATCCGCTGGGCCAGGCCGGGATAGATGATCCCCCTGTTCCCGACCGAATCCTTGTGCTCGACCTCCCCGTCCAGGACCCAGGTGACGATCTCCATGTCCTGGTGCGGGTGGGTGCGGAAGCCCGTGCCGGCCTTGATCACGTCGTCGTTGCTCACGAGCAGGAGCCCGTGGCGGACGTTCCGCGGATCATAGTGGTCCGCGAAGCTGAAGCTGTGCCGTGAGTCGAGCCAGCCGATCTTCGTGTGGAACCGCTCGTGGCTGCGCCGGATGTCGATGGCGGGCCTGGTCATGGCGGCCTCCTTTCCCGACCCTGCATGGGTCAAGCCGTACTGGTCATAATAATCCTAGTTAGAACTATAATCAACCCCTTCGACTATCCCGCCTTCCGGGCGAGGCTCGCGCGGGATTGACGGCGGCGGCGCAAGTCCGCGTCACTCCACCGTATTCCCTCTGGCCTCCGGCGCGCGGGCTGCGTTACAATGGCGCCATGAGGCACCGGATCAAGAGCGCCGAGGATCTGGCCTGGTTGCTGGAGCACACCCGTTCCTTCCAGGGCGGGCAGGTCACGGACCTCCACATCCAGAAGAAGCGGCTCCTGGACGAGGACTCAGGCCGGGAGGTGACGGCGGGCACCATTGTCACGGCCATCATCCGGTATCACCTGGTGGTGCGGGGCACCGTCGGCCTCTTCACGGTCTCCCGCGTGGCCAAGCTGACCATGACCGGCGCGACCGACTTCTCCGTCTTTGAGCAGGAGGGGGCCGACTGCTCCGAGATCGGCGTGATCCATGCGGAGGCCTCCGGCGGCCGGCTGCGCTTCTGGTTCGACCCGTGCGGGGAGCTCTACGTCGTCTGCGACGAGGCCGAGCTGGAAGAGGTCTCCACGCCCGGCCCGCCCAAGCCGACCGGGCTGGGCATGACCGAATGGACGTTCCAGGCTCCAGCCGGCGAGCTGCCGGCCGTGGCCTGGTTCCTGGAGCACCTCGATCAGGCGGGACTGCCCTGCGTCTGGCGGGAGCTCAAACGGTCGGCCGCTTCCCACGCGGCGCTGCGGTGGGGCGGGGTCCTCGCGCCAGCCTCCGACCTAAGCCTGCTCCAGCGCGGCCCGGAGGCGCCGGGCGGCGTCCTGATCCAGGCCTATGGCCCGCTCGACGGCAGCGACTTCGTGATCACCCTGCGGGCCGCCGATCCCCACGAGCTCGGCGCCTGCCGGCTGCTGAGCGCCCTGGCCGACCTCATCGCCCGCACCTTCCCCGGCACCTGCCTGGCCGGCAACCAGGTCATGGGGGGCGAGGAATGGCTCGCCTCGCACGGACGGGGCCGGTGGGACCGCGCGTCCGATTTCAGTTGATCTGTTTGGGGGAGAAGACCTGCAGGGAGCGGTTCGGCTAGTGGGAGGCCGCGGCGGAGCCGTTCTTCCGATTCACGCACTCGACCAGGTGCCAGAACCGCAGCGGGTTGACCTTTTCCTTCCTCGCCACCAGCAGCGACGTCCCTTCCAGCACGTGGCTCAGCGCGAGATCGGTCCGGAACCCGATGTGCTTGCAGAGCGGGGAGATCGCCTTTTCGACCGCGGCGATCAGCTTGTTGCCGTTGCTGAAGTGGTTCAGCATGACGATGCGCCCGCCCGGACGGCAGACGCGGATCATTTCGTTGACGACCTTGCGGTAGTCCGGCACGGCGGTGACGACGTAGGCGGCCATGACCGTGTCGAAGGCGTCGTCCGGGAACTCCATCCGGCCGGCGTCCATGCGGACCAGCTCCACGTGCTGGAGGCCGTAGGCCCGGACCCGCGCCTCCGCCTTCTCCAGCATGCCGGCGGAGAGGTCGATTCCCACCACGCGGCAGTGGCGGGGGTAGACGGGCAGGGAGAGGCCCGTGCCCACCCCGACTTCCAGGATTTGCTCGCCGGGTTTGACGCCCAGGCGGCGGACCGCCGCCTCGCGCGACTCGTGGAAGATCCGGCCGAAGACCTGATCGTAGAAGCCCGCGTAATTCGAGTAGACCCGTTCGACTTTCTCCAGATCCATACGCCCTCCGTCTCACGCCCGTGCCAGTGCCACAAATCCGCCCCGGCCTGAACCACGGCCGCGGGAGCAGGCATCGCGACGATGTGGTGAGCGGGAAATCCTCACGAAGGCGGGAAACCCGGATCGTGAAGCGTTATCGAGGAGGCCCGCCTGCGCAAAAAAACGGGTGGTACTCTACCGAAGTTCGCCGAAAGAGTCAACGGACTGGCGCAGGTGCGGGGCCAGGGGCGCGGGGCACGAGGCTCAGGGGACCGTCACGCGTGATGCGTCACGGCTTCCTTGCCCCGTGCCTCGAACCTCGCGCCTTCCGATCTCCTGAACGGTGTGGTATCGTGCCCCCGATGGTGCTCGCCGGGCTCTTCGCAGGACTCCTGATTCTGGCCCTGGTGCTGGGCGACTGGTTCCACTTCACCAGCCTGACGGTTGCGAGCAGCCGCTACGGCTGCCGGGTCGGCCTGGTGCAGGACCCGTCGCCCTTCCCGCCGCTCGCCGCCCTCCGCGAGCGGTTCGACCGGGGCGGCGTGCTGCAACTGCCGAACGGCGTCGCGCGCCTGTTCGCCGAGGAGCGGCGCATCCTGCTGCGCCCGCAGTATGGACTCCTTTCCCGCCGGTTCCGCACGGCCTGGCCGATCAAGGGCTCCGTCGAGCTGGAGCCGGACGGGGAAGCCGTGCGCGCGACCTGCGTCAAGCGCGTCCCCTGGTCCTCCGCGGTCCTCACGCTGATCTGGTTCCTGCTCGTGGGGGTCGGCACGCTGGCCTTCGCCGTCGCGTTCCTGATCGAGGGGGGGCTGGCGTCGCTCGGGAGCCTGTTGATGGGACTGGGAATCGTCGGCCTGGGGCTGCTCGTCCTGGCCTTCGGCCTGGTCACGGTCCTCGTGGCCTACCGTCTGGAGGACCAGCGGTTGACCCTGGCCTACCAGGATCTGCGCGGCGCGCTCCTGCAAAACTGACTGCCGCGAGCCTGCCCCGTCCCCGTGCTACCCGGGCGGCGGGACGACCCGAGCGGTCACCCTCGTGCCGGACCGCAACTCGTCGGTGCCGCGAAGCACCACCTGATCGCCGGCCTTGAGGTCGCCGAAGACTTCCACGAGACTGCCCGACGGTTGCCCCCGCCGCACGGTCACCCACTCCGCCTTCCCGTCGCGGATCAGGATGACGAAGGTCAGCTCGGTCGTGGTGACGACGGCTTTGGCCGGGACGAACAGGCTCGGGCGAGAGCGGCGGACCGGCCACTCCACTTCCGGGAACATCCCCGGGGCCAGGCGCTCAGAGGGATTGGCCACGTCCAACTCGACCGGCATCGTGCGCGTCTTGACGTCCACCGATTGGGCGATCCGGGCGATCGTGCCCCGGAAGGTCTCGGCCGGATAGGCCGGCACGGTGAAGGGAACCGTCTCGCCCGGCGCGAGGCCGCCGACGTAGGCCTCCGGGACGGGGACCATGAGGCGGAGATGCGAGGTCTGCTCGACGTGCAGCATGTGCTCGGTGCCCCCCGGCCCGCCTCCTTGAGGCCCGACCAGCGCGCCCGGATGCATGTGTCGCTCGGTGACGACACCGTCGAAGGGCGCGGCGATGATCAGGTATCCCTCCATCTCCTTGAGGGTCCTCACCCGGGCCCGATCCGCTTCCACGGTCTTCTGCGAGACCTCCAGGTCGTTGGGCGCGACCACGCCCGGCGTGGCCGAGGCGGTGCGCAGCCGCTCGTAGGTGACCTGGTCCGCATGGAGCTTCGCCTCGGCCTCCAGGCGCTGCGTCGTGAGCTCGGGGGCGACCAGACGCACGAGCACCTCTCCCTTTTTGACCCGCGAGCCCCGATCCACGCCGATCCACTCGATGATCCCCGTCACCTTCGGGTAGAGGTCTACGCTGAGGAACGGCTGCAGCTCACCGGGCAGGCGGACCGTCCGGTTCAACGTCTGCTCGACGACGGGCACCACCTCCACGACCGGCTCGCCGTCCGGCTGCGGCCTGGCCGGCGGCGTCTCCTGTCGGACCGCGGGCGCGGACGGCGGCTCCCCGGATGGCTTGGCGGTGGAGTCCCCGTCCCTGCGCAGCACGAGCAGGAGTGCGACGATAAGGAACAGGCCCACGGCGACGCCCGTGACGACTTGCACTCGGCTCATGATTCAGCGGCTCCTTCAACGGCCGACGGGCGTCCCGGCTCATCGTGATAGGCGCTCTGGGGATCGTCTGGGTCCAGGGACGGGGAGAAGGCCGAGGCTCGGCCCTTGATCAGCGTAAAGACGAGCGGGAGCACTGTCAGCGTCGCCACCGTCGCGGCGAGGAGCCCGCCGATGACGGCCCGGCCCAACGGGGCGGTCTGCTCGCCGCCCGTGCCGATGGCCATGGCCATCGGAACCATCCCCGCGATCATGGCCATGCTGGTCATGAGGATCGGCCGCAGCCGGCCCTTGGCGCCCTCGACCGCAGCCTCCGGCGCCGGAAGGTCCTCGCGCCGCCTCGTCTCCGCGAACGACACGAGCAGGATCGCGTTGGCGACGGCGACCCCCGTGGCCATGATCGCCCCGAGGAAGGACTGGACGTTGAGCGTCGTGTGGGTGAGCAGCAGGGCGACGAGGATGCCGACCAGCACGGCCGGCATCGTGGACAGGACGACCAGCGCGTCGCGCAGGGACTGGAAGTTGGCCGCGAGCAGCAGGAAGATGACGGCGATCGCGAGCCCCAGCCCCGCCTTCAGCCCGTCCAGGGTCTGGCGCATCGGCGCCACCTGGCCGCGGACCGTCACGGTCACGCCGCGGGGCGGCTGTCCCAGGCGCGCGATCGCGGCCTCGACCCGGCGGGCCGCCCGGCCCAGGTCCTCGCCGGCCACGTTCGCGGTGACGGTCATCATCCGCTGCATGTTGTAGCGGGCGTACTCGCCGATCATCGTGCCCTGGGCCACGTGGGCCACGTCCTGGATCAGCGGGCGGAGCGCGCCCGTCGGCATCGCGGGGATGTTCTGCACGTCCTCGAGGCTGGCCATCTGGAACTGCGGAATCTCGATCTGGACCTGGTAGGCGTTCCCGGAGGTCGGATCCCGCCAGAAGATCGGCTGGACGAAGCGGCTGGAGGAGGTGGCCGACACGAGTGCGCGGGCGACGTCCGCCATGTTCACGCCCAGTTGCCCGGCCCGGACCCGGTCCACCGACACCTCCACCGTGGGATAATCCAGCGGCTGTCCGTACTGGAGGTCCCGCAGAGTCTGAATCTGCCCCAGCTCCTGCATGAGCCGCTCGGCGTAGGCGCGGTTCGCCTCCAGCTTGGGCCCGCTGATCGCTACCTCGATCGCGGTGGGGGACCCCATGCTCATCGCCTGGCCCACGATGTCCCCGGCCTCGAAGGAGTAGCGCGTGCCCGGAATCAGCGCGGGCAGCTTCCGGCGCAGCCGCTCTTTCAACTCCTCGACCGCGATGCCGCTGTCCGGTTTCAAGGCCACGAGGAGGACCGCTTCGTGCGGCCCGCTGGTCCAGAGGTGGATCGTGTTCACGGGATAGCTGGCCGGCTGCACCCCGACGAAGCCTTGCGAGATCGAGACGTTCTCCGGGCCGGCCTCCGCCTTGATCGCCTCCAGCACCTGCCGAGCCAGGACCTCGGTCCGCTCGATCCTGGTCCCGTCCGGTGCGCGCAGCCGCAACTGGAACTGTCCCGTGTCCACCGCCGGAAACAGTTCCATCCCCATCCGGCCCGACAGCCAGACGATGACGAGCCCCGAAGCGACCAGGTACGCGCCCACCACCGGCCAGCGCCAGACGAGCAGCGTCCGGAGCAGGCGGCCGTAGGCGGCCTGGAAGGAGGCGAACGAGAGCCGGCCCTCCGAGGGCGCGGCCCCGTGCTCGTGGCGCAACAGCCAGGTCGCGAGCACGGGCACGAACGTGCTGGCCAGCAGATACGAGGCCGCCATCGCGAACCCGACCGCGAGCGCGAGCGGCACGAAGAGGGCCTTGCCCACGCCCACCATGAAGAACGAGGGGATGAAGACGGCGAGCACGCTGAGCATGGCCACCAGCCGGGGCACGAGCACCTCGCGTCCCGCATCCAGCGCTGCCCGGGCTGGCGCCTGCCCCCGGGCCAGGTGGACGTGGATGTTCTCGATCGCGACGGTGGACTCGTCCACGAGGACGCCCACGGCCAGGGCGAGCCCGCCGAGCGTCATGACGTTGATCGTCTGGCCGACCGCCCAAAGCGCGACGACGGCGGAGAGCAGCGCGAACGGGATCGTGAGCAGCACGATCAGGGCGCTCCGCCACTCCCGCAGGAAGAGCAGGACCATGAGCCCGGTCAGCACGGCGCCGAGCGCCCCTTCGGTCACGAGCGACCGCACCGCGTTCTTGATGAAGACGGACTGGTCGAATTCGAAGCTGATCGCGATGTCCTCCGGGACCAGCGACTGGAACCGGGGAATCGCCTCCTTGACCCGGTTGACCACGGCCAGCGTGGAGGCGTCGGCCCGCTTGGTCACGGGGATGTAAACCGCCCGGTGCCCGTTGACCAGCGCGTAGGAGGTGAGGATGTCCGTGCCGTTCTCGACGTAGCCGATGTCGCGCAGGTACACGGTGGCGCCGGCGCCGGCCCGGATCGGGAGGTCGCCGAACTCGCGGACCGACGGGATCACGGCGTTGACCGACGCGATCGTCGTCAGGTCGCCGATCCGGACGTTGCCGGCCGGCGCCACCACGTTCCCCTTGTTCACCGCCTGCACGACCTCCTCCGGAGACATCCGGTAGGCGCGCATCCGCTCCGGGTCCACGTGGACGACGATCGTGCGGGCGTTTCCGCCGAAGGGCGGCGGCGCCGACACGCCGGGGAGGGTGGCGAACATGGGGCGGACTCGGAAGAGAGCCAGGTCCTGGATCTCCCCGAGGCTTCGCGTCTCGCTCCGGAAGATGAGCGAGCCCACCGGCACGCTGCCCGCGTCGAAGCGCACGATGAAGGGCGGCACCGTGCCCGGAGGCATGAAGGCCCAGGAGCGGTTGACGTAGGCCACGGTTTGGGCCAGGGCCTGGTTCATGTCCGTGCCGGGATGGAAGAACAGCTTGATCAGCGCAGCCCCCTGGACGGACTTGGACTCCACGTGCTCGATGCCGGTGATGTAAAGGAAGTGGTACTCGTAAAAGGACACGAGGTAGCCTTCCATCTGGGATGGGTCCATGCCGGAGTAGGGCTGGGCCACGTAGATTGCCGGCAGTCCCAGCTCGGGGAAAATGTCGATCGGCATCCGGGTGAGGGCCAGGGCACAGCAGAGCGCGATCGCCACCACCGCGACGAGCACCGTGATCGGGCGCCGCATGGCGCCGAGCATGAGCCACATGGGTTACTTCCCCCTCGCGGCGGCCGTCCGCACCAGGTCCAGGAACGGTCCCAGATCGCCCCGCGCGCCGGCGAACCCCAGGAGCGAGCGCCAGACCCCCAGGCGCGCCAGGGCATCGTCAATGGAGGCCTGCACGACCAGTTGCTGGGCCTCGGCCACCTCGACCACCGTCGCCAGCCCCGACTGGTAGCGGGCCCGCGCCTGCGACTCGGTGTCGCGGGCCGCGGCGAGCTGGATCGGCGTGTTCTCGGCCACCCGGCGAGCGCCCATGACCGTCGCAGCGGCTTTCTGATGCTTGCCGGTCAGGGCTTGGAGCACCTGCTCGTAGATCGCGAGCTCGGCCTGCTCGTTCTGCTGCTCGGCGAGGCGTTTCGCGCGGATCGAAGCGAAGTCCATCAGGGAGAAATTCACCTCCAGCCCCGCGGCCCAATTGGGGACGTCCGGGAACATCCCGCTGGCGCCAGGCCTCGGGGTGCCGCTCCGGTCCCAATTGCTCCCGCGGCTGAAGAAGATCCCGAGGAGGTCGAACCGCGGGACCCAGGCCCGGTCCAACGCGTCCTTCCGCTTCCCGTAGACGTCCGCCGCCGCCTTCTGGGCCGTGGCCCAGGGATGGGCCCAAGGGGCCGGGTCTGGCAGCGTGCGGGCCTCCGGCAGGCTCAGCAACGGGTCCGTCTGCACCTCGACCGGATACCCGGCCAGGCCCATGACTTCGGCGAGCGTCGCCTTGGCCACGTCCGCCGCCTGCTCGGCCTGGATCAACTGCGTGCGCGCCATGGCCAGCTCGGCCTGGGCGCGCGACGCGTCCACGCCGGGCCTCAGCCCGCTCTTGACCAGGACGCCGACGGTGTTGGCGAAGACCTGCCGCCGCTCCACGTTCGCCTTCATCGCCTCCACGGTCTGCTGCGCCATCAGGAGCCCGAAAAACGCGTCCCCGACGTTCAGCCCCACGTCGAGCTGCGTGACGGCCAGGCCCAACGCCTGCTGCCGCTCGACGGCGCGCGCCGAATCCACGTTCGCCGCCCGCAGGCCGAAGTCGAACGGCTCCCAGGCCGCCGCGGTGCCGGCCGCGCTGCCCCAGGCACCCCGATAGGAAATAGAATCACCCTGGCGGCCCCAGATGGGGGGCGTGTAGGGAGTCATGAAGAACAGACCGGACTCCTTGTTGAAGGTGGCCATGTTCTCCTGGATGCCCATTTCCACCCGCGGGAGGTAGGCCGTGCGCGCCAGGTCGATTCCGGCCCTGGCCGAAGCGATCCGTGCGACCGAGGCGCGAATGGACGGGTAGTGATCGAGCCCGTACTGGATGGCCTGATCCACCGCGAGCGGCGAGGGAGGCAGCTCAGGCGGCTGGGCGCTCGCAAGACCGGCCTCGGCCCACCGGACGAACGCGAGCAGGGCCATCACCAGCGCGACCGGCTGACTCACGATCCGCTCCATCCGTCAGGCTCCGCGCCGGGCATGGCGATCCTCCAGCACCTCCTCGACCAGCTCCTTGATCTGCTTCCGGGCCTGCCCGAGGGCCCAGCGGCCCGTCGCCGTGATCCGGTAGCACTTCCGCCGGCGGCCGGCGTGCAGCTCCGACGCGCACCGCAAGTAGCCCTCGGCCTCGAGCCCGTGGAGCATCGGGTACAGCGTGCCGGGGCTGAGCCGGTACCCGTGCCGGGCCAATTCCTCGGACAGGTCCACGCCGCAAACCGACTCGGAGGCCGCGTGATAGAGGATGTGGGTCCGCACGAACCCCAGGAAGAGCTGCCGCATCAGACGTTCGGCCAGACGGGACCGGGCCTGGCCGTCAGCTTCAACCGAAGAACGCGCCGACGGGTTCGCCGCACGTGCCATGGGCCGCCTCCTTGATTACGATCACCGATATCGAATTGCGATACTAAAGGCCGATATTTCAAATGTCAACCTTTTTGAGCCGGCCTCCTGAAGGATCGAGACCCGAGTCTGCCGAGCTCGGGGCGAAGGACGGAGAGGGAACTGTCTCAGGAGAGAAAGGCCTCGAGGAGAGAGCGGTAGTCGGCGGGCAGGTCGGCCCGGCCGGATCGGGCGAGGCCGGCGATGATGCCGCGATGTTTCTGGTGCAGGCCGGACTCGACGAAGGCGTCGCGGAAGCGACTCCACTTGAGCGCCGGGTCGGCGGCCAAGCGGGCGCGCTCCGTCGGCGGCAGCCCGTTCAAGGTGGCGGACAGCCGGGCCACCGCCTTCTCGACGCTGTGATAGGGCGGGGCCAGCTTCAAGCGGGCGTAGAAGACCTCCAGATGCCGACGGAACTCGGCGCACAGCCGCAGCACGTCGTCCGAGCCCGGTTTTTCAATTGTGGCCATCCACGCCTCCGGGAGCCGCGCTCTGGACGATAGCGCAGCCGGGCTCGTTCCGGCAAGGGCGCCCTGGGTATGCAAAGAACATGGTATGATGCGCCCATGCCGATTGCCGCGCTGCCTCCTCCTGCTCTGCGGGACCAGTTGAAGGCGACCCTGCTCGAAGCGGCCAGGACCGCCGGAGCCGTCCTGACGGACTGTGCGCGAGCCGGGTTTCGCGTCGAGTACAAGGACACGGTGAACCTGGTCACCGACGCGGACCGGCGCGCCGAGCAGGCCGTCGTGGACGCGATCCGCAAGGCCTGGCCGGATCACCAGATCCTGGCCGAGGAGCGGGGCATGGAGCGGGGCGCGGACGCAGCCTACCGGTGGGTGATTGATCCGCTGGACGGGACGACCAACTTCGCGCACGGGTTTCCGGCCTACTGCGTGTCCATCGGCCTGGAGTATCGGGGCGAGGTGATCCTCGGCGCGGTCCTCGACCCGACGCGCGACGAGCTGTTCGTGGGGGAGGCGGGCCGCGGGGCCTTCCTGAACGGGAAGCCGCTGCGGGTGTCCGCGACGCCGACCGTGAACGCCGCCTTGCTCGTGACGGGCTTCGCCTACGACATCCGCGAAAGCCCGGAGAACAACCTGGACCACTTTTCCCGCTTCGCCCTGCGGGCCCAGGGCGTGCGCCGGACCGGCGCGGCCGCGCTGGACCTGTGCTATGTGGCGGCCGGCCGCTTCGACGGTTTCTGGGAGCTGAAGCTGCAGCCGTGGGACACGGCCGCCGGGCTCGTCATCCTGCGGGAAGCGGGAGGCCGCGCGACCGACTTCAAGGGCGAGCCCTACTCGATCTACGAACCTTCGATCGTCGCCACCAACGGCCTGATCCACGAGGCCATGCTGAAGATCCTCGCCAAGGCCTGACCGGCCACGCTCCTCGTTCCCTTGGGCTCCGCCGATGCGGTATGATGGGAGCCCGATTCGAGAACCGGAGGAAACAAGACATGGCACGCCAGGCCCCCCCGTCAGGTCCGCCGCCCGAAGGCCAGCCCGGCAACGGCGGGCCGGCTCCCGAAGGCCGCGCGCGGGAAATCGAGCTGCTCAAGGTCGTGGTGACGCGGAACGGCCAGCAGGTGAGCGCCCAGTGGGCGATCCATCCCCTGATGAAGCGGGACCTGCTGCCGCAGGAATGGCAGGAGCTCTCGGAGCTGATGGCCAAGGCCACCGGCCTCGTGGGAAGCCGCTTCGCGCAAGTGCTCGCCGAGGCCGAGCCGGACCGTCCGGGTACCGCCTAACGGTGATGGGTGAAGGGTGATTCGTGACGGGTGACCGGAGACCGTCCACCTCGACCATCATCGCTTACTCATCACCCATCATGCGTCACTCATCACGTAGGAGTTCTATATGGAGACCTATTACCATCCGGCCGATCTCGGCAAGTTCGCCGACATGGGGAAGGGCAACAAGGACCTGTGGGACAAGTTCCAGAGCTATTATTCCGCCGTCTTCGCCGAGGGGGCGCTGACCGAGCGGGAGAAGGCCCTGATCGCGCTGGGCGTCGCCCACGCGGTGCAGTGTCCCTACTGCATCGACGCCTACACGCAGGCCTGTCTGGAAAAGGGGTCCAACGTCGAGGAGATGACCGAGGCGGTCCACGTGGCCTGCGCGCTCCGCGGCGGCGCCTCGCTCGTCCACGGCGTCCAGATGCGCAACGTGGCCGAGAGGCTGTCGATGTAGAAGCGGGGAACGCGCGGCTGACAAACGGCGGATAGCTCCGGCGTCGGCATGAATCTGAACAGAACGTCGAGCGGGTCCTGTCGCGGCGAGCACCCCCGCCGTCCTCGCTCCACCCATCCCCCCGTGGGAGTCGCTTCGCAGTGTGGCATTTCGCGGGTGCTTTGTGACCGTGCGAGATGACAACCATTTGGCTGTTCGCCCCTTCCGCTGCGGGCGGCGGGGGCCCTGCTCGCCGCGCCACCCGCTCTGCCAGCCGCCAAAAAAGGAAGTGAGAACGGGCAACAGGCCGCTCACAAGCCTGTTGCCCGTTCTCACCACAGATGGTATCCCACCACTCTGCCGAGTCTTCGCTGAATTGCAGACACATCCTGCAAGTTGACACACAGCTTCACACAGAGTAGCGGTCCCTGTGTTTCCCTTCTGACCGCCTCCGACCAGCCCATGGGCTAATATCTGGATACACCGCTCGGCTTTGCCGTCTATCCCAGCCCGCGCCATCTTGACAAAGCCACACAAGGGGCGGATATTGCGGACGTTTCCAGGATGGACGCTTGGGATATGGAACGAGATAAACCGCGCGTGTATCGCAGGACCTAAGCGGTTCACTTATTAGTTAGCAAGACAAGGCAAAACGCCGATGCCGCGATGGCTGCCCTGGTGGGTGTAGACGATGGCGAGTTCGAATCCGCTTAGAGTCCTGACCGCGAACCACGAGATCAGGTTCAATGCGGTTCTCGACCACTGGACCGGAGTCGGCGACTTTCACGCGGCCGGGTATCGACAGGCGGCGGAGACACTGCTCCACCGATTCCTCACCGATCCCGATGGAACCGCGGGCGAACGGGACAGTGTCGTACTTCCAATACTCTTCCTCTTTCGGCACTATCTTGAACTCCGCTTCAAGGATATCATCGTCTACGGTCAGGTGCTGTCGGATGAACGAGCCCAATGGCGACGCGGACACGATCTTGACCGCCTCTGGGCGGAAGTCCAGCGGCTGTGCAGCGCCATCTACGGGTCTCCGGCCCCAGCGGAATTCGCCACCATCGCAGAGTGCGTCAGCGACCTGCACCAGATCGATCCAAACTCGGAAAGCTTTCGCTATGGCCGTGATTGCAACGACCGTCCGATCTTCGAACACCTGGTTATCGGTCTCAAGGCGCTCAGCGCAACGATCACGTCGATTGGCGATTGTCTCGACGGAATCAGTATGGACCTGTGGGGGAGAGTCCAGAACCGAGCGTGACAGTGCGTACGAAGACGCGGGGCATGCTAACTACAGGATTCACCCGACGGCCTCCCGCCGCGGGTGATCCTGCGCGTTGGACGCCACGAGGCTGTCGCATACATGTCAGTGCTTGAGTTCGTCACGTCTGGTGGAATGGCCAGTATCGGTGGTGATCTTCCCGAAGGCGAACAGAAGGTCGTCAACGCCGTTTTGAAGTCGTTCGCGGAAAAGCTGCGAAAGTACGCCATAGCCCTCCAGGTACCCGCTTCCCGTCTGAAGGTTCGGCAGGCCACCTACCTGTTCGTCGGGAAGGATGCTGGTCGCTACCACGTCATCTTCGCCGACGCCCCCGGTGGCAACCAGCTCAACTACCGGGATTTGACCTCGCACGGAAGGCTCGAACTTGGTGGACTGGCACATCAGGTCCGAATCGAGATTGGCGAGGTAACGTGGGCGTTCCCCTTCCCGGTCGGCTTGCCGGCGGCGGAGTTGGAGTCGCACCTCGACACGATCGTTCAGCAGTATGTGAATTCCATCCTACAGGTCGAACGGAAGCCGGAGAAGACGATCAGCCCTCAATCCGTAGCGCCCCCAGAGATCGCATCAGGCATTGAGAAGTTCCGCGTCGACTATCCAAATCGGCGAGTAGCATTCATTATGATGCAGTTCGCGAACACAAAGGCGCACGAGGAGATTATTCGCGTCCTGAGGGAAGGTCTTGATGCACACGGAATCACGGGCCTGCGGGCCGACGATAAGCAGTACATGGATGATCTCTTTCCGAACGTGAAGGCCTACATGCATGAGTCCGAGTTCGGCGTGGCAGTCTTCGAGCGGATCACCGCCGATGATTTCAACCCGAATGTGTCGCTCGAAGTCGGCTACATGTTGGGGATGGGGAAGGACGTCCTTCTCCTGAAGGACCGTACTCTAAAGACGCTGCCGACCGACCTCACTGGCCGCCTGTATCGCGAATTCGACACTCTCGACGTCACCTCAACCTCCCCAAGGAGCTGGACAAGTGGTTGTCGGACAAGGGCCTCTCCAGGAAGCGCGGTGGCGTCTAACAACAGCATGCAGCAGACGGCGCTGCGCGCCGCGCCTCAGCCGTGACGTTAGCCTGCACAAGCGATGCATCCCTTGAACTGACGAGTTGGTCAGCGTAGCATGGCCTCCGAATGTTCGAGCGTGAGCTGAAACGATTCTGTTCGCTTGTTCGGAAGCGGCAGTATGTTCTTACCGTTCATGCACTTGAGGAAATGGGCGAGGATGAGGTCCTCGCCGAGGATATCGAACATGTGATACTCACAGGCCAAATCGTTGAGCGGCAAGTCGATCGCGCGACCAGGGAGCGAAAGTACGTGCTCACCGGAATGGACCTTGCCGGCGAGCTCGTGGGAGTCGTCTTGAAGATGGGTTCGATGGGCAAGGTAGTCATCATCACCGTCTATCGCGAGGAGAAGAAATGATGAAGTGCGAAATCTGCGGCGCCAAGGCCGCCGCCATCAAAAAGACAACGAAGAGTTTTGGCCGCGGCCATAATCTCGTCGTTATCGAAAACATTCCCATCGTCCATTGCACACGTTGTCATGAGTCCTACCTCACCGCTGACACAGCCCGCGAGATCGACCGCATTCGCAAAAATCGGCGCAACCTGGGGAAGGCAAAGCGCGTGCTCGTCGCCTCGTTCAAGAAAAGTGCGGCCTAACCATCGGATACACCCGATCGCTTGATGACGGGTGATCCTTGTGCGTTAGCCACATCCTGTTGCGTCGGTTTCTATGTTCCTCTTGTCCGGCGCCACAGCCCTTTTCGTTGTCGTCACTGCCGCGTGGCTCTTTGTTTCGTGCCGCCAGTCGCTTCCTTGTCCGGTCTGGTTACGCTGGTGCGTTGAGCTCGACAATCCCTTCACGAAAACCAACCGCGCCGCGGTCATCGTTGACCATCTCGGGCTTCAGCCAGGCATGACCGTGCTGGATCTTGGCTGCGGTTCTTTGGCAATCGCGTGGCATTTCCCGTGAATTTGGAGAAGCCATCCAGTAGCCAGCAAGCCACTTAGCCCCCTCGCTTCGCTCGCAGCGAAAAAGCGCTTGATATAGACTCCCGATCTTCAAATCCCAACCACCCGCAACCCACTGGCCTTGGCCGCAGTCGCCAGCGTGCCGTCATGGGTCGCCATCACAAGATCGGTGCCCGCCCGCTCTTGCCATAGTAGCGCTGTTGCTAAATGAATCGCGTCAAGGGTACCAAGCGCGGTCGGAAGCGGTTGAGCGGCCCGTGACAGGACCGGACGGGTGAACTCCACGATCTCCATTGCCTCGACCAGCCGGAACACGGCCTCACGTCGCAAGGCGATCTCGTCGTCGCTGAGTCCCTCGGCGAGACGCAAGCGATCCAGCGTCCGCAGACATTCCACCTCCACGAGCGCGGAACCGATTCCCTGCTCGATGGTAGGCCACTGCTTGAGGGCATTGGGTTGACGGAGGACGACGCGCAGGAGAACCGACGAATCGAGGTAAGCGATCACCGCTCGCCCTGTCTCTCTTCGAGCAGAAGCGTCACGATGTCTTTGCGCACGGACAACGGCGGTGGCAGCCCCACGCGGCTGACCTTCGGGGTACCCGGTAGCGGTGACCGGACTTTCAACGAGGCGCCTTTGACCTCATACGGTTGGATGCGCGCGATGGGCGTATCACGATCCAGCACCGTGATACTCCGGCCTCGGCGCACTTTCCGGAGGTATTCACTCAGGCGACTCTTCAGGTCGGCGATCCGAACACCGTTCATGGTCACATCATAGCCAACAGTGGTCATCTGTGCAAGGATTCTGGTACGGCTCGGCCCGACCAGGACTCGCTTTTTACAGATACCCGTTGGTGCGGAACCAGGTAAGCGCGTCGCGGATGGCGTCTTCGACCGGGTTCCTGGGATAGTCCAGCTCGCGGATCGCTTTGGAACAGTCGTACTGCTGCATGTGCCGGAGCATCTCGACGAAGAAGCCGGGCACCGGCGCCGGCCGCCGCAAAAGGGTCCGGAAGGCCCAGTCCCCCAGCTTCGAGCCGATGCGCGCCAATTCGTAGGGGACCGGGAAGAGGGGAGCCGGCACGCCCGCCACTTTCGCGATCAACTCGTTCAACTCCTTCTGCGTCGTGTTCCAGTTACCCAGGATGTAGCGCTCCCCGACCCGCCCCCGTTCCGCCGCGCGGATCATCCCGGCCGCCACATCCCGCACGTCAATCACGTTGATCGGACCCTGGACGTAGCCGGGCATCAGCCGCTTCGCGATCATCAGAATCTGGGTGCCGCTCGTCGGCTTGCGGTCGTGGGGGCCGAAGAAGGCGGTGGGGTTCACGACGACGGCCGGCACGCCGTCCCGGGCCGCCGCCAGCACTTCGCGCTCCATCGCGATCTTGGCCATCAAGTAGGGGTTGTCCGGGAAGAGCGGCGTGAAGGGACAGTCCTCGTTCGCCAGCTTGGACGGATCGGCAGGAAAGCCGATGGTCGTAAGCGTGCTGGTGAAAACCAGCCGCTCGACCGAAGCGCGCCGGACCGTCGCCAGAAGGTTCCGGGTCTCGGCCAGCGCCTGCGTGACCGCGGCGGAGGCGGGAATCGTCTGCGCCGGGTAATAGCTCGCGGTCTGATAGACGACCTGGACGCCGTCACAGGCCCGGGCCAGCGACGGCTCGTCGTTGAGATCCCCCTCCACCCGTTCGATGGCCAGGCCGTCGAGCGAGGGCGCCCCCTTCTCTGGCCGAATAAGGGCGCGGACCCGATCGCCATGGGCCAACAGGGCGCGGACCAGGTTCGATCCCAGAAACCCGGCCGCACCCAGCACGAGGACCTTCATCAGAAACCAACGCTAAATTCTAAGTGCGAAGTGGCGGATGGACGAAAACCGCATCTTGACCTCCGCGCTTATGGTTTGGCTGTCTTTGCCGTTTTTGCCGAGGAAATCAGCATTGCTACCATCTGCCGTGCATGAGCCTGCAATTCTACGAGCTGCCTCTCCGGTGCTAGTTTGCATTCGGCAAATAATTCGAGCCAATGGATCGTCTCCTCTAATTCCTGATAAGCCACCTTCTATCTTGCTGGCGAATTCGGCTCGTGATCTGGGCTCTTATTGCCTCCCGGTAATGCGCTCCGACCGACGTTCCGCTCCGTAACAGCTGTTTCCCGATCACCTGGGCTACGCCGTCTCTTGGGAGGGCCGAATACAGATGAATAACTTTCAGCGCAAACGCCTTGGGCGGAGCAAACAGCTCTGGCTTCTCACCGTCCTTTTCAGACACTCACACCTCGAACGGTTTTTCCGCCACTTATCACATAGCGCCTAGCATTCAGGATACGGCCCTGAAGGCTTCGAAGGCCCGGTCGGCCTTGGCCGCCAGGTAGAAATCGCTCTCGGTCAGCCCGCTGATCTTGTGGGTCCAGATCTCGACCTTGCACTTGCCCCAGGCCAGGTACAGGTCCGGATGGTGCCCCTCCGCCTCGGCCACGGCGCCGACCCTGTTCACGAAGTCCAGCGCCTGCGCGAAGTCCTTGAAGGTGTAGAGGCGCTCCAGATGGCCGTCCTCGTTCAGGGCCCATCCGCGCTCGAGCTGCTTGAGCAGCTCCTGCGCCTTGGCCGGTTCCATGGGCGGCACGCCGCCGCGGCAGGGCACGCACTTATTGTCCGCCAATCCCATAGGCTTCCCTCCATCAATCTCCAGGCCCGTCAGGGCCTCACTCCACTCGGGAGATCTATTCGCCGCCGTCTATCCTAGGCTATCGGCTGACGGCTGTCAGCTTCTATTGTGCCGGAGCGATTCGGCACAATGTCAACGGCCGGGTCAGCCCGCGCAGGGTCGGCGTCCATTCCTCCCCCACCGAGGCCTTCTCCTCGGTCAGGACCCGGTCCACGGTCGGGTCCTGCACCGTCTCCCTGGTCGCCACCACGTCTCCCCCCCGGCTCTCGCGCAGGAGGCGCGAGGCGACGTTCACGGTCCGGCCGAAATAGTCCAGCCGCCCGTTCGCGTTGATCGCGATCGCCGGCCCCTGGTGCAGCCCCAGCTTGATCGTGAGCGGGCGCTGGTCGGGCGAGGCCCGGTTGAACGGCCCGAGGTCCCGCTGGATCTCCAGGCAGCAGCGCATCCCGTCCGCAGGCCGGTAGAACACGGCCATGACCGCGTCCCCGATCGTCTTGACGACGGCCCCGCCGTTCCGGGCGACCCGCTCCTTCAGAAAGTCGAAGTGCCGGCGCACGTGCCCGTAGGCCGGTGCGTCGCCGGCCTCCTCGTACAGGCGGGTGGACTCCCGGAGGTCGCTGAAGAGGATCGTCACCGACTCCACCCCGATGTCCTGGCCCGGCGCCAGCACCTCCGAGCCGAACAGGTCCCGGAACTCCTGCATCGCCGCCACGCGCGCCGCGGTCACCGCATGCTCGTCCCAGCGGACCCGCTCGAGCACCACCCCGATGAGCTGCGACGACTGGTTGCGCCAGCGGAACGTCAGCGGGCCAGGCTTGAAGGTCGCATCCCGCGGCGTCCAGTTCCCGTCCCGATAGGTGAACTCGGGCTCCGAGTTCCGGTGATCCCCGCCGGGCATCAGCAGGGCGGAGTGGTTCACCCTGAGGGTCCTGATCCGATAGGCCTCGTCCTGGAGAGTCGCGGAGAGGTCCCGCGTCTCGCCCGGCCGGAGCAGGTGCTGGACGAGGACGTGAGGCGCGCTATAGGGCCCGCCGAAGCAGAAAACCGCATCCTGCGCCGGCCGGATCCCCGGATGGACCCGGAACCGCAGCTCCACATGGCGATCCAGGCTGGCGTCGTAGTCGATCCCACAGGTGTCGCAGTGGAAGCGCCGGGCCACGAGCGCCAGGCTCTCGGCCTCGGCCTTGGGCACCCGGCAGTTGGGGCACATGAGGTCCCAGACCAGGCTCAGGAGTCCGGCTCGGGTCGCCTGCAGGAACAGGCGGAGCGTCTCGTCCCGGCCCGTCCCCCAGCGGGCCGCGAGCGCATAGGGCTGCATCCGCACCACCTCGTCGTCGCCGGCTTCGACCAGGTGGCGCAACAACCGGTCGAGCATCGCCAGATCGAGCCAGGCCGCTCTATCCAGCCGGCTGGCCCGCTGCCGGAGCAGGGCCTGGTCCACCGGTGTCGCACGGACAGGCAATGGGACAGTCGCAGAGGCGGGAGCGGCGAGCTGTGCGACGGCCCGGCTGCAGTAGTCGCGTGCCTTGCGGAAGGTCTCGCGCGCGACGAGCGGAATGGCCAGCCGCCCAAGCCAGTTGCGCGGGGTCAGCTCCGCGAACATCCGCACGCGGCAGCCGCGTCCGGCCGGCTCCAATTCGACGCCCCCGCGAAACCGCGCCAGCGGGCCGCTCGTGTAGTCCCGCTGGACGCAGTAATTCTTCCCCCGCACCCACTCGAACGGATACTCGATCCAACTCAACGGGAGGAGCCCGTAGAGCCTGGCCCGGACGGGCCGGCCGATGGCCTCTTCCTCGAACGAGCTGACCTGGACGGAGGGCAGGCCGGATGCGCGGTTCAGCCGGTCGGTGTGGCCCAGCACCTCCCAGACGCGGGAGACCGGCGCGTCAATCTCCCACTCCTGGCTGATGCGGCGTGGAGAGAAGGGCATGGCCTACCAATGAGACGTGCTAAGTGATGAATGATGAGTTAAAGAAGTCTCCCTGACATTCCGCATTCATCACTCAGCGCTCATCATTCAGCATTCGCGAAGCCTACTCGCCTTCGTCGGGGGCGCCGCCGGAACGGGCCAGGTCCTGCACCTGGATCTTGTCGGGGTTGAACTTGGCCGCAGCCTTGGCCATACGGTCGAGCGTCTCGTCGAAGCCCAGCGGCGCCGCCTCCTTCGGCCGGAACCGCAGCGGGTTCACGCGGGCCACGACGAAGCTCTTGAGGTAGGGGCTCGTCAAGCCCCTGGCCTTCAGCGCCTCGACCTGTTTGATCACCAGATCGTCCAGCTCCATGACCGTCCTGGCCCGAGCGCGGCGGAGATCCAGCGCGGCGCGCATGGGCTTCTTGAGGAACTCGTCCACCCGCTTGAGCACCGGGTGGTAGGCCCCGCCGCTGAAGCGCGGCCGCTCTTCGTAGCAGAGGCCCAGGGTGATGAAGGCCGGCTCCTCGAACTCCAGCGCGTAGGTCTCCTCCGTCGCTTCGTCCAGGCGGGCCAGCTCCCGGTACATGCGGACGACCTCCAGGGACTTCTCCCGCAGGTTGTGGGCCTTCTCCGTGTTCAACGCCAGGATCTGATAGGCCGCCGCCGCTTCGGGCACGACGATCGCCGTGATGCTCTTCGCTCCTAGCGTGCGCATGGCCGAGAGCCGGTGATGTCCGTTCGGCGTCCAGTACCTGGTTCCCTGGGAGGGATGGACGGCCCGCACCGCGATGATCGGATCGAGGAAGCGCCCGAGCTTGCCGATCACCCCCTCCAGCTTACGGACGTGGGTGTCCGACAGATTCCGCTGATAGGGAGTGGGCTCGACCTGCTCGATCGGGAGCGCGGCCAGGACCAGCCAGCGCCCGCCGTAGGGCTCGCGATAGACGGCCAGCGCCTTGCCGCCGTCCTCCTCGATGGCCCGGTGCAGGGCCGCAACCTCGCCGGGCGGCGCGGCCGCCTGCAGCTCCGCGGCCGCCAGCCCGGCCGAGACCCCGGCCGGTTTCCGCCGCCGCCTCGCGGCGCCCGGCGCCTTCTCCTTCTTGGGCTTTTTCTCTGCCATGCGAGGCTATGGTAGGGGAGCGGAAGGGAAAAGGGAAGTCCGCCTGGGTCACAGCCCGGTTGGACGGGCGTTGCCCGCCGCCGTGGCTCGTGCTACACTGATCCCGTGTAACGCGGAGGTGGTCGCATGGCCAATTTAACCATCGCGATTGATGACGAGATTTTGAAACAGGCCAGAATTCGAGCCATTGAACAGGGCACGTCGGTCAATGCGGTCCTGCGGGAGTACCTGGCGAGCTATGCGGGAACGAAAGCCGCGCAGGAGAAGGCCGCCAAGCGTCTGTTGCGGCTGTCGCAACGAGCGAAGGCCAGGAGCGGAGGACGGCGGTGGACGCGGGATGAGTTGCACGAGCGATGACGGACCGCGTCTTCCTGGACACCAATGTTCTCGTCTACCTGTTCGACGCCGATGCCTCGGCCAAACAGCGCCGGGTCCGGGAGATCCTCTCCGACCCCGCCCTGCGAGGGCGACTCATCCTCAGCACGCAGGTCCTCCAAGAGTTTTACGTCTGCGTGACCAGGAAACTGGCCGTGCCGCTCGATCCGGAGGCGGCAGCCCAAGCGGTCCGAGACCTGGCGGCTTGGCCCGTCGTCCAGATTGATCCTGCCCTGATCCTCTCAGCCATTGCGCGCAGCCGGACAACGCAACTCTCCTTCTGGGATGCGCTGATCGTGGAAGCCGCGCTTGCAGGCGGCGCCGCGTCTCTGTACTCCGAGGACCTTCAGGCCGGGCGCGTGATCGAAGGGCTCAGGATCAGCAATCCGTTCCAGGAAGGCTCACCGGCCTCCCGGACCCGCTGATCCTCGCAACCTTCATCCATCACCGGCAAGTGGCGTCCGGGCCGGCCAGGCGGCTGAGCGTCCAGCACATGCCCACCAGGACGAGGTCCTCCAGCGGCGAGTACCAGCGGAGCGGCTGGGGGAAGAAGACGCCGAAGCAGCCGCAGTTCGCGAGCTCCAGGCCGCGCAAGAGGGAGACCGTCATCCAGACCGCGTAGCCGGCGTTCACGCCCAGGCCCGCCAGGGCCGCGTCTCGCAAGCGCCAGCCGGAGAGCAGCCACAGCCCCAGGAGCAGCTCGACGCCGGCCACCGTGAGCGCGAGAGGCCAGAGCGTCTCTTCCGGAAAGGCCCGATAGGTCTTCACCACCTCCACGAAGCCGGGCAGATCGAGCCCCTTGCCGACTGCGGAGGCGAGAAAGATTCCGCCGATGAACAGTCGAAGCGCCCACGGCAGCACGATTCGACGGCCGGGCCAGGTCATGCCGGCATCGTAAGGTGAGCGAGCGGAAAAGGAAAGGCCGATCTGCAGCGCGCGGGAATTCCGCGCCCCACCACCTTGCAAGCTCCTCGGCTGGCGCCTATACTGCCCCCTACGCATGTCTCTTGAGCGACCCGTCCCGCCTCCTTCGGCCGCCGCGTGCACCCGCGTCATGAGGCCCCGCACATGAGAAGCCGTCGCGAGCTGAACCTCCTCTACACGTCCCTGCCGACGCTCGTCCTGGTCATCACGGCGACCGCGCTGGTGCTCGCCGCGATCGCCTTCCGCAGCGTGCGGACCCACCTGATCGAGTTCGCCGGCGAGAGCCTGGCCCTGGCCGCCTCGGACATCGCGGACAAGCTGGACCTCGTCTTATACGAGCGGTACAGCGACGTGCAGGTGTTCGCCAAGACTCTGGCGACGCATCACCATCAGACGGACGAGCTGTCCCAGACCCTGATCGAATGGCAGCAGGTTCATTCCCTGTACCTCTGGATCGGCGTGACCGACGCCGCCGGCCGGGTGATGGCCGCGACCGAGCAGCAGAGCCTGGGGCATGATTACAGCCAGGACGCCTGGTTCCAGGCGGTGCGCGACCGGGGTGAGCCCTACGCGGAGGACGCCCACGTGTCGGAGAAGGCCGGCGGCCGTCTGGCCGTCTCCTTCGCCGCTCCGATCCACGGCGCCGACAAGCAGTTCCTGGGCGCCGTCACGGCACGGGTGGGGCTGCCCTCCCTGGAGACGATCCTGGCCCGGACCGTGCGGCTGTTCCTGACGGAGCGTCGCATCTCCGGTGAAGTCGAGTGGCTGTTGACGGCCAGCGACGGGCGGGTCCTTGCCGACTCGACCTTGGGTCCGCAAAGCCAGATCCATCACGTGGAGCCGGTCCTGCTTCCCTCGGCCTTCCTGCTGACCGCCGCCATCCAGCCGGGCTACGTCGAGGAGGTGCACGCCAAACGCCGCGTGCCGGTCCTGACCGGCTATGCGAGGACCGAGGGCTACGGCCGCTTCCGCGGATTCCAGTGGGGCGTGCTCGTGCGCCTGCCGCGCGCCGACGTGGTGGCGCCGATCCGGAAGCTCCTCTGGCAGCTCGGCTCGGCCGCCGTGCTGGTCGGGGGGCCGATGTTCGCCTTTCTGCTCTGGACCTCGATGCAATTGCGGAAGGAATGGAAGGGCGCGCAAGACCGGGAGAACCGGCTCGCGACGACCCTGGCCAGCATCACCGACGCGGTCTTCGTGACCGACCGAGAGGGCCGCATCTCCTCGCTCAACAGGGCGGCCGAAGCCCTGACCGAATGGCCCGAGCAGGAGGCGATCGGGAAGCCGCTGGCCGAGGTCGTCGCCCTGACCCAGCAGGCTCCGTCACGCCGCCCCGTGGACAATCCCGTCCTCCGCGCCCTGCGGGAGGGTGTCTCCGTCGCGCTGCCGGCTGAAGTTTCGCTGCTGACGAGGAACAAAAAGGCCCGGGCCGTGGAGGGGAACAGCGCGCCGATCCGGGACCTCGACGGCGACTTCATCGGCGGCCTGCTGGTCCTGCGCGACGTCACCGCTCGGGGGCTCGTGGAGCGCCGGCGCGCCGCCCAGTATGAAGTGACGCGGGCCCTGGCCGAGTCCTCCTCCCTGGCGGACGCGGCGCCCCGCATCCTCCAGGCCGTCTGCGAGAGTCTCGACTGGGACGAGGGCGCCCTCTGGCGCGTGGACGCGGCCGCAAACCGGTTGCGGTGCGTGGCGCTCTGGCACAAACCCTCGCGGAGCTACCCGGAGTTCGACAAGGTCACCCGCGAGACGACCTTCGCGCCAGGGATCGGGCTGCCGGGCCGGGTCTGGTCGAGCGGCAATCCCGCCTGGATCCCCGACGTCTGCCAGGACGACAACTTCCCGCGGGCGCCGATCGCCAAGCGGGAGGGGCTGCACGCCGCCTTCGGATTCCCCATCGTGACCGGCGGCACCGTCTTCGGCGTGCTGGAATTCTTCAGCCACGAGATCCGCCAGCCCGACCCCGATCTCTTCGAGCTGCTGCGGGCCACCGGAGCGCAGATCGGACAGTTCTGCCAGCGCAAGGAGCTGGAAGCCAAAGTCCGCGACCGGCCCCAGACCTAGATCGCACGGTCCCGCCGCGCGATTACCGAGGCCAGAAAGCGGGACGGCCCCTGGATCCTCCGATCCAGGGGCCGTCATGCCTGTTTACCTTGCCGGGGCTTATCCGGCCGCCAGGAATAATCTCATGGCGGCCGGTACACGCCAAGCGAGGGATGGTGGAGGTGGCGAGAGTTGAACTCGCGTCCGAAGACCTTCAGCGCAACGGCTCTACATGCGTAGCTGATCGTTTTGGTTTCGCCGCCGCCCACGCCCATCAGCCGGCTTAGAACGGCCGCTAGCCCAGTGCGTTCTCGTCCTCAGCCGCTGAGCACCAGCCTCGGACCAGCCTGCTGCATCGCGCCCCTTCCGCCCCCGCAGGCCTCAGGCGGAGGGACGTCGCGGTCAATTAAGCCGCGAGTGCCAGCTCTTGGTTGGCAGTTGCTATTTTCCCGGAGGTTTTACGAGTCCCCGAGAGCTCGGCATGCACCGCTGACCTCTTGATCCCCGTCGAAACCGGTCACCCCCGTATCCGACGAGTCCTGGTTCACTATACCCCAGACCGCGTCCGTTTTCCAGAAAGCCACGGGATCACGGGGCGGCGGGGGACGACGCAAAGGCGCGGCTGGTCCGGGTTCGGAACGGGGAGCAGGGCTGGCGGGTCCAATAGGTCAGGATCTTCTTCCTGTCGAACGTCAGGACATACTCGACGCAGGGGAGGCCGCCGATCATGTCGCCGCGCCGGAAGATGGGCGAGCTCCTGACCTCGTACCGGTAGGTCCAGAGGGAACTCCGATCCTCGAAGTCCTCGGTCTGAAACGGCGCTCCGAAGCGCTCTCTGATCTCCTCCTGGGTCGCCCGGCCGTTGGCCTCCACCAGGTAATCCCACTGCCACGGGAGGCACGAGGTGAGGACAAGCGCCAGCACCGGGGTCATGACCAAGCCGAGGATCGCGCGCCGCTTCTTCACATCCCTGTCGGATTGAATGGCCATCCGTCGTCTTCTTCAATCCTTCCACTCACCCAAATAGCATAGACCGCCGAGACATTCCACCTTCTCCTGCTTCTTGCTAAGTACGCCTCCCTCTCCGGCGCAAGGACCACAATCGGAAGCGGGGTAGGCGAGGAGGGGACGTGCGGATTTCTTATGACAAACGCGAGTGGAAGGGCGTGTCTTCGTCACTCGCGTTCTCTTCTCCCTTTCATTGCCCGCTCGACTTCGCGCCCTGCCTCCCGTTCCTTGATCGCCTCGCGCCGATCGTACTGTTTCTTGCCGCGCGCCAGCGCGATCTCCACCTTGGCCTGGCCCCGCGGGCTGAAATAGATCCGGAGCGGGATCAGCGTCAGGCCCTTCTGCTGCGTCTGACCGAGCAGCTTGCTGATCTCCTTCCGGTGCAGGAGCAGCTTGCGGGGCCGCAGGGGATCGTGGTTCATGACGTTCCCGTGACTGTAGGGGCTGATGTGGCAGTTGTGGAGGAACACCTCCCCCCGGTCCACCGAGGCATAACTGTCCCGCAGGTTGACCTGCCCCGCGCGCAGCGACTTCACCTCCGTGCCCCGCAGGACGATCCCGGCCTCCAGCCTCTCCTCGACGTGATAGTCGTGGAAGGCCTTTCGGTTCGTGGCCACGACCTTCTCGCCGCTGTCCCTTTCCTTATCCTTCGCCATGACGCGCCACTATACCACCCGCAGAAGCCGTCAGCCATCGGCTTTCAGCCTTCAGCTCACATGCGGCGAAGTGAGCGACTGACGTCGCAGTGCGGGGTTACTTATAGCGGCGCGCTTGACAGGGCTTTCACAAGGGCGGATAGTTACGCGGCGTTCGGCCTGCCACGCCATCATTGGCGGGCCGGTAGCTTTGTAAAATAATGCGCCATGTCTCGATCATTCCGGAATCGCTTCGAATGGGATCCCGAAAAAGCCAGACAGAATGTCAAGAAGCACGGGATAGCCTTCGAGCGTGCTGCGACCATCTTTCTTGACCCAAATGCCCTCTCGGAGTTCGATGAGGAACACAGCAGGAACGAAGACAGGTGGGTGACGCTGGGGCTCGACGTGGCAGGCACCTTGCTCGTGGTATGTCATACCTACCACGCGGAGACTGAAAGCAGCGCCAGAATACGGATCATCTCGGCGCGCAAGGCGAGTGCGAAGGAGACGACCCAGTATAGGGGGAACTGACCCATGAAGCGCGAATACGATTTTTCCAAAGGTGTCAGAGGAAAGTTTTATAAGAAGGGGGCTGTCTTGCGCTTGCCCATCTATCTCGACGCAAAAACCCAACAAAAGCTTGAACGCATTGCGCGGAAGAAAGGGAAACCCGTCGGTGAGATAGTCAACCAACTCCTGAAGAAAGAAGCCGAGTTGTTTGAAGCATTAACCTGAGGGGTATGGCAACATCGTGAGCGGTTGGGTCGTCCTGGACCCCGATGTTGCCTCGGGGGTTCGCTCATCCGAATCGGTCAACGCGATCCTGCGGTCCATTATCTCTCTTTTCTGCCTTTCCGAAGCAGATGCAAACACAGGCCAAGTGGGGCTAGAACCTATCTCAAAATTGAAAAAGCTCCATTCCGATGAAAATCGATTGGGCAAGCTAAGAGCTTTGAGAGACGTTTTTCCAGGAAAACAGCAACTCGTTCATGACTCAGGACCCTAACGGAACACGTGACCTAGCCCGGCAACCGATTTTGAGATAGGCTCTAATAATTCGAGGTCTTTAGGGTATGACCTCATTTGCATGCACCCCGATCCCCAAAAGGCTAACAATGTCCTGCGCATTCAGGTGAAGAGTCGCTACCAAACAGACTGCGACCGTGCGTTCCCCGTAGAAGACAAGACCTTCGATTCATTTGACTACTTGGTGGTGGTGTTTTTGAACATCGGTTATTTCTATGGTGGCAAGCCAGGGATCGCCGGCAGGCAGCCTGCGGAGTTTTATACCCTCCCCAGCAGATTTGTCCGGAAACACCACGAGAAAGTACCTTCCGGGTTTGACCGCGTCAACACGGCGGGCCTTAATATGCTTCGATACAAAGACGAAGCGGGTTTTGAGATAATCGCACAGGACTTAGGCGTACCGTATCCATCAAGGTAGCGCCAACGCGCCTTTCTTCACTTCGTCTCAAGACCGTCGCCGGCCTTTTTCATACCTTTCCCACTTCTCCGCGCGGGGTGGAAGGGATGGACGTGAAGGGGCGGCGCCTCTGTGGGGAATAAGGGCAAGGAATGGATCGCTGGCTGGAGCAGCGCCGTTCGTGTAATCCGATGAGGTGCTGCGAGCCCGGCACAGAGCAAGGGAAGCCGCCGGTCTCCCGTCGCATCGAGGCGAACCCCCTGAAGGTCCGCCCTTCGTCTCCCCGCTTCCGACAATCCGCCACCCTCACCCCAACCCTCTCCCCGAGAGGGCGAGGGAGCAAATAGCTCGCTTGACCCCATCGGAGCGGCGGCATAGGATGCCGCCATGCGGAAGCCCTCGGCTCTCACCTCCGTCTCGGCCGTGCTCGACGGCCTGGCCAAGCGCCTGGGGCTCGAATCCAAGCTCCTGGAATTCCACCTGCGGCGCCGCTGGCCCGAGATCGTCGGCGAGCAGATCGCCGCGCACACGAGGCCGGACTCCATCCGGTTCAAGAAGCTCTACCTGCTCGTGGAAAACTCGGTCTGGCTCCAGCAGCTCACCTTCTTGAAGCCAACGCTGCTGGAGAAGATCAACGAGGCCGGCGGCGCGAAGCTGGTCGCGGATCTCGTGCTGCGGGTGGGCGAGGTAGGAGCGTCAGCCGGTCAGATGGCGGAAGGCGGAAGGCAGCATGAGGAACTCGCTTCCCCGGAGCCGAACGAGGAAGTCCTCGCGGAGGCGGAGGCCCATGCGGCGTCGGTTACAGACCCCGAGCTGCGGGCCCGGCTGACGGAGGTGATGGCGAAGGCCCTGTCGCCATCTCGGACTCAGGGCGCGTCCCGGCCTCAATCTTCCCCTTGAAAAGCTGCCGCGAGTAGGCGGCCGTGCCCGCCGTGTCCTTCCCGCTCAGGATCGGCCCGATCCGCCCTTCCTCCTCCGACCCGTCCAGCCGGTAGAAGCCCCGGACCGCCTTCTCGAAGGCCTCCTTGATCTCCGGTTCCCCCGTCAGGTACCGGTGCAGCAGCTCCGGCTCGGCCCAGGCGTCGTGGGTGAAGACATACACGGTGATCCGGCGATAGCGGCCGGCGGGATCGCCGGGCGTCGTCGGCTGGATCTTCATCCGGCCAAA
Source organism: Nitrospirota bacterium (assembly GCA_040757595.1). Lineage (NCBI taxonomy): Bacteria > Pseudomonadati > Nitrospirota > Nitrospirota bacterium. The sequence goes on from JBFLWP010000009.1 coordinate 89,119, forward strand.
GTCGTGCGTCTCCCGCCCGACCTTGCGGAACCGCTCGATCAGGGTTTCGATGGCCGAGTCGCTCGTCCAGGAGGGCACGTGGACCGCCACGGCGGTCCCTTCCTGCGAGCCGATGCTGTAGGGTGGAATCGAGCGGTCCGGCCTCGTCAGGTACATCCCACCCCAGATCAGGACGAAGGAGCCGACGAAGACCCCCAGCCCCATCTTGACGACGGTGTCGAGCTTCTTCTTCGGCTGTGGCTGCGGCATGTCGGGAGGTATGGTGTTGCGCGATCTCTGGCAGGCCCTTGCAGATGGCCGGGAAGCTGTCAGCTTTCACCAGTCACCGCCTCTTGATTCTCCCCGTCGCCAGGAGAAAAGCTGTTACTCGCCGCTGTCGTCCGCCGCGCCCTCGCCGGACTCCTCGGCGGCCTCGGCCAGCCTCGCCACGCCGACCACCCGGTCTTGCGGCCCTTCCAGCTCGAGGACCCGGACGCCCTGGGTGTTGCGGCCGATCTCGCTGATGTCGTTCACCCGGCAGCGCAGGATCTTCCCCTGGGCAGCCATGATCATGATCTCGTCCCCGTCGCGCACCTGGAGGAAGCCCACCGCGAGCCCGTTCTTCTCGGTGGTCTTGACGCTGATGATGCCCTTGCCGGCCCGGCCCTGGATCCGGTACTCGGTGACCGGCGTGCGCTTCCCGTAGCCGCCCTCGGTGATCGTGAGGATCGCGGTCGTGGAATCGGGCGTGATCGTTTCCATCCCGATCACCTCGTTGCCCTCCTCGAGCGTGATCCCCCGCACCCCGTGGGCGGTGCGGCCCATGGGCCGGACCTCGTCCTCCTTGAAGCGGATCACGATGCCCTGCCTGGTGCCCAGGAGGATCTCCCTCTGCCCGTCGGTGATCTCCGCGGCGATCAGCTTGTCGCCCTCGTCCAGCGTCAGCGCGATGATCCCGCCCGCCCGCGGGTTCCCGTAGGCCGAGAGCTGGGTCTTCTTGATGACGCCCTGGCGGGTCGCCATGACCACGTAGCGGTCCTCGCGGAACTCCTTGACGGGCAGGGTGGCCGTGACCTTCTCGTCATTCGCCAGCGCCAGCAGGTTCACCAGGGCCTTGCCCTTGGCGGCCCGGCCCGCCTCGGGAATCTCGTGGACCTTGAGCCAGTAGACCTTGCCCGCGTCGGTGAAGAACAGCAGGTAGTCGTGCGTCGAGGCGGTGAAGAGGGTCTCGACGAAGTCCTCCTCCTTGATCCCCATCCCGATCTTGCCCTTGCCGCCCCGCCGCTGGGCCCGATAGAGGGAGACCGGGTTCCGCTTGATGTAGCCGGCGTGGGAGATCGTGACCGCGACCTCCTCCACGGCGATCAGGTCCTCGATGTTGATCTCGGCCTCCTCGGGCACGATCTTCGTGCGGCGCTCGTCCTTGTACTCCTCCCTGAGGGCCACGAGCTCGTCCTTGATGATCTTCCGGACCAGAGCCTCACTGGCCAGGATGGAGCGCAGGTACTCCATCTTCTTGAGCGTCTCCTGGTACTCCTCGACGAGCTTGTTCCGCTCGAGCTGGGTGAGCCGCTGGAGCTTCATGTCCAGGATCGCGTTGGCCTGGATCTCGGTCAGGCGGAATTGGCGCATGAGGCCGCCGCGGGCCTCCTCGGGCGAGGCGGAGCGCCGGATCAGCGCGATCACCGCGTCCAGGTGGTCGATCGCGATCTTGAGGCCCTCCAGGATGTGCGCCCGCTCCTCGGCCTTGCGCAGGTCGAAGGCCGTCCGGCGGACGACCACCTCCCGCCGGTGCTCGATGAAGGCCTGCAGGATCTGCTTGAGGTTGAGCACCTCGGGCCGGTTGTGGACGAGCGCGAGCATGATGACGCCGAACGTGCTCTGGAGTTGCGTGTGCTTGTAGAGGTTGTTGAGCACGATCTGGGGGATCTCGCCCTTCTTGAGCTCGATGACGATCCGGAAGCCGTCCCGGTCGGACTCGTCCCGCAGGTCCGAGATGCCCTCGATCTTCTTGTCCTGGATCAGCTCCGCGATCTTTTCGATGAGCCGCGCCTTGTTGACCTGGTAGGGGATCTCGGTGACGATCAACCGGTCCCGGTCGGTCCGCTCGTCGGTCTCGACGTTCACCTTGGCCCGCAGCGTGAGCAGGCCGCGGCCGGTCTCGTAGGCCTCCTTGATGCCCTGCGTGCCGTAGATGAACCCGGCGGTCGGGAAGTCCGGCCCCGGAATCTTCTTCATGAGCTGGGCGATCGTGGCGTCGGGGTTCTCGATCAGCAGGGTGAGGCCGTCCACGACCTCGGCCAGGTTGTGGGTGGGGATGTTCGTCGCGTAGCCCACGGCGATCCCGCCGGCGCCGTTGATGAGGAGGTTCGGCGCCTTGGCCGGCAGGACCAGCGGCTCCGTGCGCGACTCGTCGTAGTTGGGCCCGAAGTCGACCGTCTCCTTGTCGATGTCGGCCAGCATCTCCTCGGCGAGCTTGGTGAGCCGCGCCTCGGTGTACCGCATGGCCGCCGGCGGATCGCCGTCCACCGACCCGTAGTTGCCCTGGCCGTCCACCAGCGGATAGCGCATGTTGAAGTCCTGCGCCATCCGGACCAGCGTGTCGTAGATCGCCGCGTCGCCGTGGGGATGGTAGTTCCCCATGATCTCGCCGACGATCTTGGCCGACTTGCGGAAGGCCCGGTTGTGGACCAGGCCCATCTCGTTCATGCCGTAGAGGATGCGCCGGTGGACCGGCTTGAGCCCGTCGCGCACGTCCGGCAGCGCGCGGCCCACGATCACGCTCATCGCGTAATCCAGGTAGGACGAGCGCATCTCGTCTTCGATCGCGATCTGGCTCAATCTCTCATCAACAGGCATCTCTTCTCTCCAAAGAGTGGTCAGGGGTCTGTGGTCTGTGAACTTTCATTGACTGGCCGGTACTTCCGTCACCGACCCCCGTCCACTGACCACCAACCACTTGTTGCTTACACATCCAGATTGCGCACTTCCAGCGCGTGCTGCTGGATGAACTCGCGCCGCGGCTCCACCTCGTCGCCCATGAGGATCGAGAAGATGTCGTCCACGCCCGCCACGTCCTCCAGTTTGACCTGCATGAGCGTGCGGGTCTCCGGGTTCATGGTCGTCTCCCAGAGCTGCGTCGGGTTCATCTCGCCCAGGCCCTTGTAACGCTGGAGGCCCAGGCCCTGCTTCCCGATCTCCAGGATGGCCCGCACGAGCTCCGCGGTGCCGGTGTGCTCCGTCTGTTTCTCCTTGGCCTTCAGCTTGTACGGCGGCCGCCCGATCCCGATGGCCGAGGGGGCCAGCTTCTGCAGCTCGCGGAAGTCGGCGGAGCCCACCAGCTCGTGGTTGACCTCCAGCACGTGGGTCATCCCGTTCGTCTGGACGCGGCAGAGGACCTTGTTGGACTGGTGCTCCTCGTCGTCCTCGATGTCGAGCGCGATGGAGGCCTTGGGGTAGGCCAGCGCCAGGCTCTTCTTCGCGCTCGCGACGACCTTCCTCAGGGCCGCCTCGTTCTTCAGCAGGTCCCGGTCCAGGCCCGGCTCGTCCACGAAGGCGCGCAGAAGGCCGCCTTCCCGTTGCTTCTTCCCGAAGCGGGCGAGGAGCCCCTCGAAGGCGATCAGCTTCTTCAGGATGGGCAGCAACCGCCGGCCGGTCACGAAGCTCTGCGCACTCTCGACGTAGACTTCGACGTCCTCGACGGCCAGGTCGGAGAGGTACTCGTTGAGCGCGTGCTCGTCCTTCAGGTACCGTTCGGCCTTGCCCTTCTTGACCTTGAAGAGCGGCGGCTGCGCGATGTAGACGTAGCCGCGCTCGATCAGCTCCGGCATCTGGCGGAAGAGGAACGTGAGCAGCAGGGTCCGGATGTGGCTCCCGTCCACGTCCGCGTCCGTCATCAGGATGATCTTGTGGTAGCGGGCCTTGGCGATGTCGAAGGCTTCCTTGTCCTTCTCGCCGTCGCCCTCCTCCCGCTTGCGCCCGATGCCGGTCCCGAGCGCCATGATCAGCGTGCGGATCTCGTCGCTGGAGAGCATCTTGTCGAACCGGGCCTTCTCGACGTTGAGGATTTTGCCCTTGAGCGGGAGGATGGCCTGGAACTTCCGGTCGCGGCCCTGCTTGGCCGAACCGCCGGCCGAGTCGCCCTCCACGATGAAGAGCTCGCTGTGGGCCGGGTCCTTCTCGGAGCAGTCCGCGAGCTTGCCGGGGAGCGAGCCCCCGTCCAGCGCGCTCTTCCGCCGGATCAGCTCCTTGGCCTTCCGCGCCGCCTCGCGCGCCCGCGCCGCCTCGAGGGCCTTGCCGATGATCCGGCGGGCGATCGTCGGGTTCTCCTCGAAGTAGGTGCCGAGGGCCTCGTTGACCGCCGCCTCGACGATGCCCTTGACCTCGCTGTTCCCCAGCTTGGCCTTGGTCTGCCCCTCGAACTGCGGGTTCCGCAGCTTGACGCTCACGACGGCGGTGAGCCCTTCGCGCACGTCGTCGCCGGTGAGGGACTCCGTCTCCTTCTTGAGCAGGTCGTTGGCGTTCGCGTAGTTGTTGATCGTCCGGGTCAGCGCCGCCTTGAACCCGACGAGGTGCGTGCCGCCCTCGCGCGTGTTGATGTTGTTCGCGAACGAGAAGATGTTCTCCGCGTAGCCGTCGTTGTACTGGAGCGCGACCTCCAGGATCATCTCCGGCTTCTCGACCTGGACGTAGATCGGCTTGTGGAGCGGCGTCTTGGCCTCGTTCAGGTGCTCCACGAACGAGACGATCCCGCCCTTGTACCGGAAGACCTGCTCCTTTTCCTTCCGCTCGTCCGTGAGCGTGATGGCCAGGCCTTTGTTCAGGAAGGCCAGCTCGCGCAGCCGCTGGGCCAGGACGTCGAAGCTGAACTCGGTCGTTTCGAACACCTGCCCGTCGGGCTTGAACGTGATCTTCGTGCCGCGGCGCTTGGTCTTGCCGGTGACTTTGAGCGGCGCGGTCGGCTTGCCCCGCTCGTACCGCTGCTCGAAGACCTGGCCGTCCTGCCAGATCTCCAGTTCGAGCCATTCCGAGAGGGCGTTGACGACCGAAATGCCCACCCCGTGGAGGCCGCCCGAGACCGTGTAGGCGCCCTGCTCGAACTTGCCGCCGGCGTGCAGGACGGTCAGCGCCACCTCGGCCGCCGACTTCTTCTGGGTCGGGTGCATCCCGGTCGGGATGCCGCGCCCGTTGTCCACGACGATGACGCTCCCGTCGATCTGCAGCGTCACCTCGATGGCCTCGCCGAACCCGGCCATGTGCTCGTCCACGCTGTTGTCCACGACTTCGTAGACGAGGTGGTGCAGGCCGTCCGGGCCGGTGCTCCCGATGTACATGGCGGGGCGCTTGCGGACTGCGTCCAGCCCCTCCAGCACCTTGATCTGGTCGGCGCTGTAGCTGTCGGGCTTGGCCGGGCTCGTCGCCTGGGTCTTGCCATTGTCGTCCTTGGCTGCCATCTGCCTCCTTCTCACGACGGGCGCGGGGCGTGAGGCGCGGGGCTAGGGGTTGAGGAAGATTCCCTTTTCAGTCCTCGAACCTCGTGCCTCGCGCCTCGCGCCCGGTTTCACACTTTGATCGGCATCACCACGCAGGTGAAGCCCGCGTTGCCCGGCTCCCGGATCAGACAGGGGCTCAGGGGCGTTTCCATCTGCATCGAGACCGACTCGCCGTCCATCACGCCCAGCACGTCGAGCAGGTAGCGGGCGTTGAACCCGGTCGTCACCGCATCGCCCGTGTAGCGGGCCGTCAGCTCCTCGGTCGCCTCGCCGAAATCCGGGTTGCTGGAGAACAGCGTCAGGCGGCCGGTCGCGAAGGTCAGCTTCACCGCGTTCGTCTTGTCCCGGGAGAGCACCGCGACGCGGCGCAGGGCCCCCTCCAGCGCCACCCGCTCCACCGTCGCGCGCTTGTCCTGGTCCTTCTCCTTCGGGATCACCTGCTGGTAGTTCGGGTAGTTTCCCTCCATGAGCCGGGAGGTCAGCAGCAGGCCGCTCCGGCGGAAGATCAGGAGGTTCTTCGTGAAGCCGATCTGGGGCTCGCCGTCGCCCTCCTCCAGGAGGCGCCGCATCTCCTGGGCCGCCTTCTTGGGCACGATCGCCTTGATCTCCTTCGGCGCCTCCTTGCCGGCTCCGGGCAGCTCCTGTTCGGCCAGGGCCAGGCGGTGCCCGTCGGTGCCGACCAGCCGGAGGGTCGTCTTCTTCTCCGCGGTCACGAGCGTCACCAGCAGCCCGTTGAGGATGTAGCGGGCGTCGTTGTCCCCGACCGCGAAGAGGGTCTTGCGGATGAGTTCCAGCAGGCCGGCCCCGGCGAGCGGCGTGAGCCCCTCCCGCTCGATGGCCGGCAGGGCCGGGTAATCGCTGCTCGGGAGCCCGACGATCTTGAACTGGCTCTTGCCGGCGCACAGCGTCGCCCAGTTGTTGTCTCCGACCGCCAGCTCGACCTCGCCCTCGGGCAGCTCCTTCAGGATCTCGAACAACTTGCGCGCGGACAGGGTGATCGAGCCCGGCTCCTCCACCGAGGCCTTGTACAGCCCGCGCATGCCGATCTCCAGGTCCGTGGCCGTGATGTCCACGCCCTCCGCCTTCGCCTCGAGCAGGATGTTGGAGAGCTGGGGCATCGTGTTGCGCTTCTCGACGACGCCCTGGACCCTCTGGAGGGCTGTCAACAGTTCGTCCCGCGCGATCCGTAGCTTCATCAGGTCCTCTCCCGGGTTGGTGGCCTGGTCAGCCCTTGGTGATCTGCTCCTTCAGACTGTCGAGCGTCGCCTGGAGCGTGGCGTCCGCCTCCTTGGCTTTCCCGATCTGCTTGCACGCGTGGATGATGGTCGTGTGGTCCTTCCCGCCGAAATGCCGGCCGATCTCGGGGAACGAGGCGTTCGTGAGCTCCCGGCAGAGGAACATGGCGATCTGCCGGGGATGGACCAGGGTCTTGCTCCGGCGCCGGCTCTTCAGCTCCGAGATCTTCACGTGGAACCGCGCCGCCACGGCCTCCTCGATGTCGTCCATCGTGACGATTTTCTTCTTCTCGCCGATGATGTCCCGCAGGACGCTCTTGGCCATGTCCATCGTGATCGGCTGGCCCGTGAGGGAGGAGTAGGCGCCGAGCCGCACCAGCGAACCCTCCAGCTCCCGGATGTTGCTCTTCATGTTGGCCGCGAGGAACTGGATGACCTCTTCGGGGAGCCCGACCCCCTCGTCCTCCGATTTCTTGCGGAGAATGGCGATGCGGGTCTCCACGTCGGGCGGCTGGAGGTCCGCGATCAGCCCCCACTCGAACCGGGAACGGAGGCGCTCCTCCATGTCGGGCATTTCCTTCGGGAACCGGTCGCTCGAGAGCACGATCTGCTTGTGGGCCTCGTAGAGGGTGTTGAACGTGTGGAAGAACTCCTCCTGGGTCCGCTCCTTCCCGGCCAAGAACTGCACGTCGTCCACCAGCAGCATGTCGATGTTCCGATAGCGCTTCCGTAGGTCCACCATTTTGTCGTACCGGATCGAGTTGATGACCTCGTTCGTGAACTGCTCGGTCGTGACGTAGGCGATCCGCAGGTCGGTGTGCTGCGCGACCTGGTTTCCGATCGCGTTGAGCAGGTGCGTCTTGCCGAGCCCTACCCCCCCGTAGATGAACAGCGGGTTGTAGGCCTCGGCCGGTCGCTCCGCCACGGCCATGCTGGCCGCATGGGCGAACTGGTTGCTGGCCCCCACGACGAAGCTCTTGAACGTATATTTGGGGTTCAGGGGGTTGCTTCGCCGCGGGCGAGGCGATTGGCCGCCCCGGGCCGTATGAGCCGCCCTGCCGTCCCCTTTCTCGGTCGGCACGTAGGCCACGTCGACGCCCCCGCCCCCGCGGATGGAGGCAAGGGCTTCCGAGAGGAGGCCTGGGTGGTGCTTGTCCAGCCACTCACCGAAGAACCGGTTGGGAACTTCGACCTGGGCCGACGAATCGCTCAGCCCTTGCAAGCGTAGGGGGAGGAACCAGGTATCAAACACCTGCTTGGGAACCTTCGCCTCGATGTAGGAGAGGGCGCCTTCCCATACCGCGTCGGTATCCATCTTCAGAAACCCCCGATTAATCAGGCTATTCACAGCCTTATAAACACCTGTGGATAACAGCCCGGTGATCCTCTGGCTTGCTGGCCCCGCTTCGGGTCAGTGCAGGGACTCAGTCACCTTAATAAAGGAATTCCGCTCTTTGACGCTCCCAATACCCACACCCCACACCCGACCATTCCAACCGTTACCAGACGACAGCCCACAGGCCATCACCAGAGGAACACCGGGAGAAGCCTGTGGCCTTTCGCCGACTTCTGCTCCCTCCAGTGATTTCACAGGCCCTACTCCGAGTCCTACGTCTGCTCCGACAGATTTCTTTCCGGTGCAATCAAGGGGAGTCGGAGGGCATCTCTTCTCACAGAGCCACGACCGTGTCGGCATCGAAGATCATCTCGACCAAGTCGGAATAGGAGATGCTCGGAAAAGGAGAAGCCACCTTGCGTGAGGCCACGTCTTCGGACAGGGCAAAAACCCGCGAAGCCGGTACATGGGAGAGCCTGACGGCATCTTGCAGGAGAACCACGGAAACCGTGCAGTCGGGTCTCTCCTTGGCCAGCAACTCCGCCGAGAATCGCTCGGTCTCTCTGTTCAGCAGGTACAACACCTTCCTCACCGGAGGTTCCTCAGAAGGCCAAAGTCCGGTCGGATAAGGCTATTAACTCGGCGATTTCTACGGAAGAAGCCTCCCTGACTTCGAAAGCAGGGTCGATCTCAAACTTTCTTCGTCCCCCCTCGGGAATCAGAAACGGGATCTTCAACTGCTGGAAGGACGGGAGGTACTTCTCGAGAATGTCCTGATCGACGATGTCGTCCGGATCGTCGGTTAAGAGCAGGGGAGCCTGCCCGACCAGCACGACCGTCAGGGGATTCTCGCCCGCGCCCAGGCCGAGGGCGATACGGAGAGCCTCAACCGCACGGTGCGTCTTCAGAGGGTTCTCACGGATGACCACGACGACGCTGGGCGGCATGAAGCTCCCGCGAGCGGGCACCTAGTTGAACGCGACGAAGCGATCGCACCCGTTGATCATGTTCGACAAGACGACAAGCCCGCAGAGCGTGACTTCCTTCGGGAGTCCGTCCGTCGGAACACCGTGCTGCTGGCAGCCGTACGCACAGACGAAAAACTTGGCCCCGGACGTCGAGAGGTGCAGCAGCCGCCGATCCTTCAGGTTCAGCACGCCTTCGTCAATCAGGTACAGATAAACGTCATACCCGGCCGTGAGGGCCGCCTCACAGAGCCCGGAAACAGTCTCGACGTTCGGATGGGACGGAGGAGTTGAGAGCAGGACTCCAAGCTTCTTCTTCTCCATGGAAATCCACAGGCTCTCAAGGAGAGAAAACCTATAACAATCAAAAAGTTACGAGATCGAGTGAACTGTGAATGACTCTACTGTGACTGGAGGAAAAAGTCAATAGCAAAAATCAGGTGGAAGGGGCCGGAGACAGACGCGCCGCCAGCGCCGAAGCCGCGCCTTCGAGAGGCAGTTCCTCCTGCTCCTTGGAGGCCATGTTTCTGACGATGACCCGCCCGTGTTTGACCTCGTCGTCGCCGACGATGACGGCGAATGAGGCATTGAGACGGTCCGCCTGGCGGAGCAGCGCTTTGAGGGACGAGGCGCGGTAGTCCGTGTCCGCGGGAATACCTCGGGCCCGCAACCCGTCGAGGATCTTCAGCCCGGCCGGCTGACCGTGGGCGCCGAAGGCGGCCACGAAGACCGGCCTCGCGGGCGCGGGGACGGCTGAGTCGGGCAGCATCAGCGAGACCCGCTCCAAGCCCACGGCGAATCCGATGGCGGGAGTCTTGGGCCCTCCGAGAGCCTCTACCAGACCATCGTACCGCCCGCCGGCACCCACGGCGTTCTGTGCGCCCAGGTGCGCGGAAGTCACCTCGAAGGTCGTCAGCGTATAGTAATCGAGCCCGCGGACGAGCCGGGAGTTCACCGTGTAGGGAATCCCGAGTCCGTCCAGTCCGGACAGCACGGCCTGGAAATGCTGGCGGGAGGCGGTCGAAAGGTGATCGGTCAGCTTCGGCGCCCCCGCCGTCACCTCCCGGCAGGAGGGAACCTTGCAGTCGAGCACGCGGAGCGGGTTGGTGCCCATCCGGCGGCGGCAATTCTGGCACAGTTGCGCCTCGCGCGGCTTCAGGAACTCCAGGAGGGCCGTCTTGTAGGCCGCCCGATCCGCCTGATCCCCCAGGCTGTTGATCTCCAGCGTGAGGTCGGGGAGCTCCAGCCCGGAGAGAAAGTGCCACAGGAGCGAGATCACCTCGACATCGGCCAGCGGGCTGGCGCTCCCGAACGACTCCACTCCGTACTGGTGAAACTGGCGAAGGCGACCGGCCTGGGGGCGCTCGTGACGAAACATCGGGCCCACGTAATAGAACTTCTGGGGGGCTCCGGAGGCCGCGAGGTTGTGCTCGATGTAGGCGCGCACGACGCCGGCCGTCGCTTCCGGCCTGAGCGTCAAGGAGGAGCCGTCCCGGTCCTCGAACGTGTACATCTCCTTCTCGACGATGTCGGTCGTCGCCCCGATGCTGCGTGCGAACAGCTCCGTCACCTCGAAGATCGGAACGCGGATTTCCCGGTAGCCGAAGAGGTGCGAGAGCCGCCGCGCCCGCTGCTCGATCAGATGCCACCGGTCCATGTCGGCCGGAAGCAGGTCCTTGACGCCTTTGATGCCGCGAATCATATCTATTAAGCCCCGTGACGAGTGACAGGTGACGAGCGGCCACACAAGAAATGTCTATGCATCCGCGCGTCACGCGCATTGAAGCGCACTATAGCCCTGGGGTAGGGGCAAGTCAACGCGCCTGAGGAGGTCATTGGTCAGCCGTCACGGGTCAATAACAAAGGGTTGTCGGATCGGGTCTCACCCGAAACCATTGACGAGTGACCATTGACCAATGATACCCAACTAAGCTGCTTGCGAAGCCTCGCCCGCGGCGCTATAGTGCGGCGCACTACCCGCAACGCAGAACGCAAAGTGCTGAACGATGATTGGAAGGGCCGACGTTCGTTCATCGTTCTGCGTTCATCATTCATCGTGGTTATGAACGAAGACTGGCTGGCAGTCGTCGTAGGGCTGAGCCTGGTGGGCTCCGTCGCGGCGGGGTTCCTCGGATTGGTGCCGTGGTGAGCGACGCAGGCGCGCGTGATGCCGAGGAGGCGACCGGCCGGCTCATGGCCGCCCTCTCGTTCCTGCTCGTCGTCCTCCTGGCCGTGGCGGCCAACCGGTTGACGCAGGCCGGGAAGGCCTGGCTCGGCCGGGACCTCCTGGAGTATCCGCTCTGGGCGGTGGGGGTGGGCCTGGCGGCGAATCTGGCGATCAGCTTGGCCGGCCTGCGCGAGCGGCTGAGCGCCGCGTTCCGCACCGAGTTTTTCCTGAAGACCGGCTTGGTCCTCATGGGCGCCACGATCAACTTCGCGGACGTCCTCCGGATTGGGGCCAAGGGCATGGTGCAGGCCGTGCTCGTCGTCACCGCGGTTTTCTTCTTCACCTGGTATCTGGCCGGCTGGTTCGGCCTGGAGGCCAAGCTGCGGGCGCTCATGGCCGCCTCCGTGTCCATCTGCGGCGTGTCGGCCGCGATCGCGGCGGCCGGCGCGGTCCTGGCCAAGAAGGAGCACCTGACCTACGTCGCGACGCTCGTCATCGTCTTCGCGCTCCCCCTGATGCTGCTCCAGCCCTATGCGGCCAAGGCCCTGGGCCTCTCGTCCGACGTGGCCGGGGCCTGGATCGGCGGGAACATCGACACGACGTCCGCCGTGGTGGGCGCCGGCGCGATCCACAGCGAGGCGGCCATGCGGGTCGCCTCCGTCGTCAAAATGTCCCAGAACGCGCTGATCGGTTTCGCCGCCTTTTTGCTCGCCTTCTACTGGGTGGTCGTGATTGAACGGCGGCCGGACCGGAAGCCGGATCCCAAGGACATCTGGACGCGGTTCCCCAAGTTCGTGCTGGGCTTCCTGGTCGCCTCCCTCGTCACGACCCTGGGGTTCCTGACTCCGGACCAGGTCAAGGGCGCGATCGTCCCGCTCCGCAACTGGTTCCTGACCGTCGCGTTCGTCTGCATCGGGCTCGAGCTGGCCTTCGGGGAATTCACCAGGGTCGGGTGGAAGCCGGTGTTCGTCTACTTTCTGGCGACGGTCGCCAACACGGTGCTCGCGCTCGGCGCCGCCTATCTCCTCTTTGCGTGACGCGTGACAGGGGACACGTGACAAGGAATAGGCGAATATCCACAGGCTTCAGTTCTCGTCACGCATCACGCGTCACCCGTCACGAGGATGTTCATGACTGACGGCCCAGCCCGCCGCGTGCTCGCGGTCGCCCCGATGCCGCCGGAGAAGTCGGCCTACGCGCTGGCCCGCTACAGCCGCTCGCCGGACTCGATCGAGGACAGCCTCCGCTGGGTCCACGCCCATTCGTCCGAGAAATTCTGGGAGCAGTTCTACTTCGCCTACGGCCACGCCTCGATCGCGGACCTGGGCCACGTCATCGTCTGCTTCGAGCACATCTCCGAGCTGGCCGCGATCCGTCTGGAGGATGAGCCGCTCTGGGACGGGCAGGCCAAGTCAAGCCGGTACCAGAACTTCGGGCCGAGCGGCTGCTACGTGCCCGATGCGATCCGCGACACGGAGACGGAGGGCGTCTACCGCGGCATCCTGCGAAGCCTCTTCAACTGCTACCGGCTCCTCCACGACCCGTTGAAGCGCTTCCTGTCCGAACGCTCGCCCCGCCCGGAGAGCATGAAGCCGGCCGACTACGACCGGACCATCGCGGCCCGCGCCTTCGACGTCACCCGCTACCTGCTCCCGCTCGCGGCCAAGACGAACGTCGGGCAGGTGGTCAGCATCCGGACGTTGGAGAAGCAGATCACGCGGCTGCTGTCCTCGCAGTTGCCGGAGCTGCGGGCGATCGGAGAGGAGTTGAAGGAGGCCTGTCTTCGGCCGCCGGTGAACGTCTGGGGCGAGCTCTCCGGCCAGACGGCGGGCATGGCCGAGCCTCTGGCCCCCACGCTGGCCCGGCACGCCCGGCCCAGCGCCTATCAGGCCGAGGTCTATACGGACCTGGCCCGGCATGCGAAGGAGACGCTCAAGGCCGCAGGCCTGGACCAGCCCGCTGCCTGGGGCTCCGTCCCGGCCGTGGACCTGATCGAGCCGCACCATCCGCTGGACGAGATCGCGGCGACGCTGCTCTACCGGGTCAGCCAGGCGCCCTACCGGCGGATTCTGTCGGCGGTGAAGGACTGGACCGAGAAGCAAAAGCAGGAAACCGTCGAGGTCGCCCTGCGGAAGCGGGGGCCGAACGACGAGCTGATCAAGGAGTTCCGCAGCGGCTACGCCTTCCTGTTCGACGTGCTGATGGACATCGGCGGCTGGCGCGACCTGCACCGGCACCGCCGCTGCCAGCAGGTCCAGCAGCCCTTCACCACCGCCCACGGCTACGACGTCCCGCAGGCCCTGACCGACGCGGGGCTGGAAGCCGACTACCGGGCGGCGATGGAGGCGGTGAAGCAGGACGTCGAGGGACTGCGCAAGACCCACCAGGAGGCGGCTCTCTACGCCACTCCCTTCGGCTTCAAGGTCCGATGTCTGTTCAAAATGGATTTTGCCGAGGCGGAATACGTCTCCCGGCTCCGGTCCGGCGTGAAGGGCCACTGGTCCTACCGGACCGTGGCCTGGCTGATGAAGCAGAAGATCGCCGAACGCTATCCCTACCTGGGCGAGCAGATCAAGGCCACGCCGCCGGACGTCGAAGATAGTCTCACGAGATAGCTTTCAGCCATCGGCGCTCAGCCCTCGGCACCAGCGGGAATCCTTTGGCGACCTACATCCGCGGCTTCTGGTCCGTCTGGAGCCGTTCCCGGTCGAACTCTTCCAGCGGCAGGTAGTTCATCGGCAGTTCGAACAGGTAGTTCGGCAGCGTGTGCAGCTTCACGCGCCGGTACTCGACCTGCCACCGGCCGTCCTTGCGGGCCAGCTTCAACGGGAATCCGATGTCGGTGGCGAGCCACTGGTAGTAGCCCACCTCGCGCGAGCCTTGCTGGACGGTGACTTCGTAGAGCGTGACCGGGTGGCCGTCCAGGATTTCCGTGCCGATTTCCTCACGGGCGACCTCTCCTTCAAGCTGGGCGGAGACTTTGGGCGTCTGTTCCGGATCGAAGGGGACACTCTTGAAGTGTTTCAGGCGGGACAGGAGCAACCACATGACGTCTTTGTCCTTGCGGACGATCGTCACGCTGACCGGTCCCGGGTCGTTCAGCTCGAGACGCCACATGTCGTCACGGTAGTAGATGTTCGCGTGGCGACTGTGCCCGTTGATCCGGGTGATCTGGTCGGCGACGAACTCCAGGGCATGAGAGACGGGGATGGATGAGAACCACACCGCGCATGCGAGCGCGACCGTCGGGAATGGACGCATGGCCGTACCCTCCTCTCTCGGAGCGGCGAGGCCGAAGACTGTAGGCTCATCAAGAGGGAGAGCAAGTCTCGTACCCTGTGAATGCCAGCTCAACAGGGCCGCCTGGCACAGGCTGGGTCGGCTGGATTCAGGGCCGAGCCGGGCAATTCTTGCCGGACGCCGGGCCTTTTCCTGCCGTGAAGCGCGCCTCTCCCTCTTTCTTGAATTTCTCTGCCAGGGGGACTAGCATTTCATAGCGCAGGTACCCTTTGGCTCTGTTGGCTTCCGCTGCGCGATGGACGCGCCGAAGTAGTCAGAAGGCGATGAGACACTCGTGACGTTTCGGTACTCCACGCACCTCCGCCAGCGGATGGGGCTGCGACAGATTGCTCCTGAACTTATGGTGTCGGCGTTCCGGGAAGCAGAGGAGCGGTAGGTGCCGCTATGAGCTTGCAGGTCTCCTATGACGAGAAGGCCGATGTCCTGTATCTCGCTCGACCGGGCGAGGAAGCCGAGGCCGTTGAAGCCGCGCCGGGCGTCACGCTGGAATATGACGCATCAGGCGGGCTCCTGGGAGTGGAGATTCTGCATGCATCCCGTGTGCTTCGGGATGTGCTTCGGCCCCTCTTGGCGCAGGCAGAACCTCACTCCTGAGACGGAGTGGAGAAACCGCCTTGACACGCTCGTCACCACCACAAAAGGTGCTCCGATGAAGAGTCGCCTCCAGTTCGCCGGGCATCCGATCCACACGATGGTCGTGGGGTTCCCGATCGGGCTCTACTCGACCGCGCTCCTGTGCGATATCCTGTACCTGCTGCTGGCCGACGCCTTCTGGTTCCGCATGGCCTTCTGGGCGATCCTGTTCGGGCTCGTGACGCACCTGGGCGCGGCCGCGACCGGCCTCCCGGATTTCCTGGCGGTGATGAAGGAACGGCAGGAAGGGCAAGATCTCCAGGATCTCAAGGGGGCGCAGCGGGCGGCCACGTCCCACCTGGTCTTCGGGATCGGGCTGTTGGTGGTGCAGGGGCTGAACCTGGCGGTGCGGCACGGGGGCGAGGTCCCGCCCGGCGGGTCCATCGCCATGCCCCTGATCGTGAACGTGATCGGCGCGGCGCTGACCGGGCTGCAGGGCTGGTACGGAGGGGAGTTGGTCTTCCGGCACCATGTCGGGGTCGAGCTGCCGGAGGCGCCCCTTCCCGGTCACCAGGGGAAGCCCAAGGAGAGGGAGAAGGGGCCGAAGTTTCATTATTGACCGGATGCCCGCGACTCGCCGTCCGGAGGAGTCGAGGGCCGGGGAGTTGATCTCGAACGATGCCAGACCACGCGGCACGCACCCGCGACGCCATTATTGGAGGGGACTGGAACGCGGTTCAGGCCGAGGCCGAGGCCTGGGTCTCAGGCCTGTCGGCAGCCGGCCGGCAAGACCCTCGGCCGCACTTTGCCCTGAACGTGACCCATCTTCTAAAGGGGGCATTCAAGGAAGCCTGGCGGCTCCACTCGGTCTGCTTGCAGGAAGCGGCCGACATCGAAACGGTCCGGGGCTGGGTGGAGGCCCTGCTCAAAGAGCAGCCGGAGCAGGCCAACCTGCAGCTCGTGGCCGGGCTGTTCCTGTCCCAGTCGGGCCAGTCCGAACAGTCCGTTGACCGCTACAAGGAAGCCATCCGGCTGGATCCCCGCTCGGCCTACCCCCACTATTTTCTCGGCCAGATCCACGAGCGGGCCGGCCGGCCCGAGCAGGCGATCAAAGAGTATCGGGAAGCGGTGAAGCTGGCGCCCGCCTTCGCCCCGGCCCGGATGAACCTCGGCGTGGTCTACCAGCATCAGGGGCAGTTGGAGATGGCCATTCCCCAGTATCGGGAGGTCATCAAGCTGCACCCCGACGACGCGATGGCGCATGCGAACCTGGCCTGCGCACTGGCGGAGCAGGGGAAGATGGAGCCGGCGGTCCTGGAGTACAAGGAAGCCCTGCGGCTGAATCCCGGCGACGCGGAGGTGCACTTCGCGCTCGGCGGCCTCTACGAGGGCCGCGGGCGCCTGGACCTGGCGCAGAGAGAGTATGAAGCGGCCTTGAAGGCCGACCCCAGCTTCGGGGCGGCGGAGACCGCGATCGGATGGATCCGCTTGGGCAAGGGCTGGCGGGAAGAGGCCTTCGAGTCCTTCAACCGCGCGCTCCGGGCGAATCCGGAGGACGCGCGGGCCTACCTCGGCATCGCCAAGGTGTACCTCCTCCGGGGCAAGCAGCAGTCGGCGATGGAGAACTACGCCCAGGCGCTGCGGCTGGAGAAGGACCCGGAGAAGAAGAACCAGATCATGAACGACCTGTTCCGCGAGGGAAACACCTGGGACGTGTGAACGGGGAGGGCCGGGTGACGAGCGGCACGGAGCAGGAAGGGTGACGAACGGTGGCCGGATTCAGGCTGCTCGACGATGCAATGGAGTCCGGGTGGCTGCTGCGAGTCTCACCGTTGGCCAGCCGCCTCATCGGACTAGGCGGAACGGCGGCCGGCACCCAATCTGGCCATTGAAGCTACGCTCCCGCCGTCAGCAGCCTTCACCGGCCATCCGTTCCACCCTGACAACGGAGAGGGAGCGACGGGAATAGGTCGTGACGGACCTATCCCCGTTTCTGCTAGTGCTGTGGGAAGAACTATGAAACCGGAAAGCCGATTCGTGGCGGGGCTGCTGGTGCTCGGCGCGGCGCTGGTCGCAAGCGCCTGCGCGAGTCCTTTGCATACCGCTGCTGAGCGCGGCGATGTCCAGGCCGTACGCACGCTGCTTGACCAGGGAGCCCAGGTGAACGAAGAAGGGGATCCTGGCGACAAATGGCTTCATGCGACGGCCCTGCACTGGGCCGCGGCGAGGGGGCACCTGCAGGTCATGGAGCTGCTACTCGATCGCGGGGCCGATGTCAACTTCAGGATAGCCCATGACCAGACTCCTCTCCACTGGGCGAGTGGAGCCGGCCAGCTCAAGGCTGTACAGCTCCTGCTCGATCGCGGCGCGGACGTAAACGCGAAGAATGCGTATGGTGATACCGCGCTGCACGATGCGGCCAAGCACGGGCACGCGCAGGTTGTCCGGCTCTTGCTGGAACGAGGCGCCATGGCCGGCGACACGAACAGGTATGGGGAGACACCCGCCGCTGTCGCGAAAGGAGAGGGCCACCCGGCCGTGGCCCAGATGCTGGAGCAAGCAGAGGCGCGTCAGCTTGGAACCGCACCGTTTGTGGCGTCCTCTCCCGAATCGGCCTCGTCCGTCCCTCCAGTTTCAGCCAGGGTTCAGGACAGCGATGTGGACCAGCCGCCGGTTGCGGGACGAACCAAGCAGAATCGTTATGCGGTCGTGGTCGGGATCGAGCAGTACCGCACCAAGCTGCCGAAGGCCGACTTCGCCGCTCAGGACGCCAGGGTCATGGGGGCCTATTTGACGAAGAGCATGGGCTTCTCGGAGGAGAACGTCGCGATCCTGGTGAACGAGAACGCCACGCGCACGGACATGGAAAAGTATCTGGAACACTGGCTGCCCAACCGCGTCGAGAAAGACGGCACCGTGTTCGTCTACTATTCCGGGCATGGGGCGCCGAATCCCAAGACCGGCGACGCCTATCTCGTACCCTATGACGGGGACCCAAGCTTCGTGGAGGCAACCGGCTATCCCTTGAAGCGGCTCTATGAGCAGCTTGGCAAACTGCCGGCCAAGGAGGTCGTCGTCCTGCTCGATTCCTGCTTTTCCGGCGCCGGCGGCCGGTCCGTGATCGCCAAGGGCATGAGGCCGATGGTGCTTTCGGTCGAGAACCCGGTGCTGGCCGGCGGGAAAACCGTGGTCCTCGCAGCCAGCAAGGGCGATCAAGTCTCCAGCACCTATGATCAGAAGGGCCACGGGCTGCTCACCTATTTCTTCCTCAAGGGACTGCGGGGCGAGGCGGACGCGAACAAGGACGGATCGGTGGACCTGGCCGAGGTCTACGAATATCTGAAGCCGCAGGTGGAGCGCACCGCCAGGCGGGAGTTCAACAACGATCAGACGCCGCAATTGCTCGGCAGCCCCGGCCTGCTGTCCAAGGGCGTCCGCCTAGTCGAGCGCGCCGGTACATCGAAACCGTAAGGCAAGGGGTCAGTGGTCCGTGGTCAGTGAAGGAAGAAGGACAGTAGGTCCACTGACCACTGCCCCCTGACCACCGCTCAGAGGTCGCGGATGGCGCCTTGCAGGACGGTGATCTGGGTGAGGGGATCACCGGCGCTTTTCAATTCGGCCCGGATCTGATCCTTCAGGTAGGACGAATAGCCGACCCGGTCCAGCAGGATTTCGAGAAATCGCTCGGCCGGCAGCAGGCTGTGGCTCTTCAGCTCCACGAGGGTCTCGTCGCTCACGGGCACGTAGATGCTGCCGATATGCAGCACGACCTTGTAGTAATGGCCGTTGCCCAGCCGTTCGAACCGCAAGCCTTTCACGGTCGGTCTCCCTCCCGGAGCGTTGACGGGCGTCATTGTAGTCAAACGGGTACGGGAAGACAAGAGCGGGCGGACCGGCCCCGCGCCACATTTTTTACTTCCCAAATGGCCGGGGGATGGGGTATAGTGCAGGACTTCGTGCATAACCTCTCGTTCCTGCTTGAGAATTCGAGAAGGAGGCGATAGACGATGAAGACCCTGCTCCTGAACCCGCCCTCGTTCGAGCAATTCGACGG
Organism: Nitrospirota bacterium; assembly: GCA_040757595.1. Classification (NCBI taxonomy): domain Bacteria; kingdom Pseudomonadati; phylum Nitrospirota; species Nitrospirota bacterium. The sequence goes on from JBFLWP010000009.1 coordinate 108,220, forward strand.
GGGGGCCAGCGCACGCTACCAGGCGACGCGGGAAGTGCGTTCCTTCTGGTATCCCGTCTGGCTCGCGTACCCGGCCGGCTTGATCAAGGACAGCCGCCTCGTGGACGGGCCGGCACAGGGGATCACACCCGAGGACACCGTCGCCATCGCGCGCGACTACGAGTTCGTCGTGATCTTCACCAGCACGGCGGGGTTCCGGAGCGACACCCGCTTGGCCGAAGCGATGAAGGCGGCCAAACCGGACCTGAAAATTGCGTTTGTGGGCCCGCACGTCACGGTCAAGCCGGAGGAGAGCCTAACGGCCTGCCCTGCGGTGGATTTCGTGGCCCGGCGGGAGTTCGACTATTCGGTCGCCGAGTTCGCCTGGGGCCAGCCGCTGGAGACAATCGCCGGCATCAGCTACCGGAAGGACGGGAAGATCGTGCACAACCCGGACCGGCCCGCGATCGAGGATCTGGACGCGCTGCCCTTCGCCGTGGACATCTACAAACGCGACCTGGACCACCGAAAGTACAACATCCCGTACCTGCTCCACCCCTACGTGTCCTTCTATTCCTCGCGCGGCTGTCCTGCCCTCTGCACCTTCTGCCTGTGGCCGCAGACCATCAGCGGGCACCCCTGGCGGACCCGCAGCGTGGACAACGTCGTGGCCGAGGTAAAGAAGGCCCTGGCATACTTCCCGGACATCAAGGAGATCTTCTTCGACGACGACACGTTCCCCTGGGCCAAGTCCCGGGCGCTGGAGGTCTGCGAGGCCTTCAAGCCGCTGAAGTTCACCTGGTCGTGCAATTCGCGCGTGCACACCGACTACGAGACCCTCAAGGCGATGAAGGACGCCGGCTGCCGGCTGCTGGTCGTGGGCTTCGAGTCGGGCGACGACACGATCCTGAACAACATCAAGAAGGGGGCGACGACGGCTCAGGCCATCGAGTTCATGAAGAACTGCAAGAGGGCCGGGCTCGTCGTGCACGGAGACTTCCAGATCGGGCTGCCGGGGGAAACCCCCGAGACCATCGAGAAGACGATCGAGTTCGCCAAACGGCTGGACCCGGAGACGATCCAGGTCTCGATTTCGCACCCCTACCCGGGCACCGAGTTCGACAGCTACGTGCGGAAGCACGGGTACATGACCGACGACGAGATGACCGACGAGTGCGGCCACCAGCTGCCCAACATCCACTATCCGGGCCTCGATCGCCGCTACATGGTGGAGATGGTGGAGCGGTTCTACGAGCGCTATTACTTCCGCCCGAAGGTGATTTTCCGGTTCCTGCGCCGCATGGCCGCCGATTCGTACGAGCGCCGCCGGCTGCTCTCCGAAGCGCGGGAGTATTTTTCGACGCGAGCCAAGCGGCATCGCTTCGCGCGGACCGAAGAAGTCACCGCCTAAGAACACAGGCACGAGGCACGAGCGAGAGGAATTCCTCCCCTGCAAAGTCCCTTGCCCCGTTGCCTCTCGCCCCTAGCCGGTAGGCGGCGTGCAGGATTCACCGCGACCGTCCAGGGCCGCTTCGGCCTCCTCATACAAGGTTCACCAGACCGTTCGGCCTCGTTTCTCGTTTGAGGGAGAGTCATGACGAACAGACGGTCCTTGTCCATCCGATCGAAAGGTCTTTGGGTTGCCGTGGCCGTTTCCTGGCTGGGGCTGGCTTGGCTGCTCCTGGGGCCCGCGCCGGCCTTCGCCGACGCCGGGCCGCACGAGGCGCACGACGCCCATGACGCCGCCGGCCACGGGAGCCAGGCGGACCAGGCGCCGCCAGCCGCCCACGACCACCATGCGGCCGGGGCTCACGAGGAGCCCGTGGACCCCTCCAAGATCATCGTCCGCGGGGGCATCACGCGGGAGGAGGAGCGGGCCTATTCGCTCTTCATGCACCGCTCCTGCGGCCTGGCCGTGCTCGCGCTCGGATTGCTCGTGCTCGCGGACCGGCTGACGCAGCGCCGCTATCCGTTGCTCCGCAAGGGGATGGGGGTGATCTGGTTCCTCATGGGCCTCCACATCTTGTTCAACGCGGACCCGACCGATTGGCCGCTGGACGCCACGTTCATGGAGAGCTATAACCGTCCTGGGTCGGGCGAGTGGCTGCAACACAAGCTCCTGTCGCTGGTCCCGATGGCGGTCGGTCTCTACACGATGCTGGTCGCGCCCAAGCTCAAGGCGAGCCCCTACGCGGGCTATGCCATGGGCGCCGTGCTGGCCGTCGCCGGCGTGGCGCTCCTGTTCCACGAGCATCAGCACAGCCCCGGCATGGACATGGCGTTGATCGTGAAGCAGCACAACGTCATGGCGCTGACCGCGCTCCTCATCGCCGCCGGCTGGCTGGCCGACGCCATGGAGCGGCTCGCCTGGAAGCCCAAGCTCTACGTCGTTCCCGTCGGCTTGATCCTGCTCGGCCTGGAGCTGGCCGTGTACACCGAGTGATGCGCTGCGCGTAGGAGAACCCGTGTCTTCTCTCATGGCCCTGCTGCAGTGGCTTTGCCTGGTCCCCGTGGTCGGGGGGGCCGTCTACGGGCTCCTGACCGTCCCGACGGCTCTGCGCTTCCGCCGGAAGGCCATGGCTTCCGCCGCGCCTCCTGCCCGGACTTGGCCGCCGGCGACCGTGCTCAAGCCGGTCTACGGGCTGGAAAAGAACCTCAGGACCAACCTGCGCAGCTTCTGCCTGCAGGACTACCCGGACTATCAGGTCGTCTTTTCCGCCCAGAGGGACCGCGATCCGGCCATCCCGCTCCTCTACGAGCTGCAGCGGGAGTTCGGAGCCGGCAGGGTCTCGGTCGTCGTGAAGAGCGTCCAGGCCGGCATGAACGGGAAGGTCAACAATCTGCTGGGCGGCCTGACCGAAGCCCGCCACGACGTTCTCGTCATCAGCGACAGCGACATCCGGGTCGGGCCCGACTATCTGAAGGCTGTCGTGGCGCCGCTGGCCGACCCGGCGGTCGGGTGCGTCTGCGCGCCGTTCAAGGCGGTCTGCGCGGACCGCTGGTACGAGAAGCTGGAGCTCCTCAGCATGAACGCGGACTTCCTGCCGAGCGTGGTCTTTGCGCTCGCGACCGGAGCCTCGGGCTACAGCAACGGGCAGTCCATCACGATCCGGCGCGAGACCCTCGAGGCGATCGGCGGGCTGGAAAGCCTCGGCGACTATCTGGTGGAGGACTACGAGATCGGCCGGCGGATCTGGGAGTCCGGCAAAAAAATGGCCGTGATCCCCTACCTGCTCGAAGCGACGGTGGATTTGCAGTCCGCCGGCCAGTGGTGGAGCCATCAGGTGTACTGGGATCAGAACACGCGCTTCGCGAGGCCGGGCGGGTTCTTCGCGACCGTGTTCACCCGATCCGTGCCCTTCGCCCTGCTCTATGCGCTGCTGCGCCTCCTGGACCCGGTCGGCCTCGCGGTTCTGGCCGCCGCCCTGACGGTGCGGCTCGCGACGGGGGCCCTGGCCCTGGCGGCGTTCGGCGACCGGGAGGGACTGCGCAGCCTGTGGCTGCTGCCCGTGCGCGACGTGCTGGGGCTCGCGTCCTGGGCGCTGGCGTTCACGCAGCGCACCGTGATCTGGCGCGGGGCGGAGTTCGTGCTGACCCGCAACGGGCGGCTGGTGCCCCGGGAGGCGCGGTCGTGAAGACTTTCCTGGAGCTGTTCTGCGGACCAAACGGAACGAGGAGGAAGCTGATGTTTCGCGTCGTTGTGGCTATGATTGTTGCGTCCGCCGCGACCGCAGCCGGCCAGGTGCTGATCCGCCGCGGGATGCAGGACGTGGGGGCCCTGGAGGCGTACGCGCCCGCGGCTCTGATGTCGTACTTCGGGCAGGCTCTCGCCAACCCCTACGTGATCCTGGGCACGGTCTTGAACGGGATCTTCTACTTCCTGCTGATCGCCTCGCTCTCCTGGGCGGACGTGACCGTCGCCGTGCCGTTCACGGCCATGGAGTACGGGTTCGCCGCGGTGCTGGCGATCACGATCCTGCAGGAGGTCGTTCCGCCGATCCGCTGGGTGGGCATCGTGCTCGTGATCGTCGGCGTGCTGCTGATCACGATCAGCGGGGAGCCGACCTCCGCGCAGTCGTAGGGCCGCCATGCTGCCGATCAAACCGTTCTACTTCGACGTCACGGAAGCCGAGATCGCCGAGTTCCAGCAGGAGGCGGCCAAGATCCTGCGTTCCGGCACCCTGATCCTCGGCGATTACACGGCCCGGTTCGAGCGGGCCTTCGCCGAGTACGTCGGCACGAAGCACGCGATCGGGGTCAACACGGGCTCGACGGCGCTGGAGATCCTGCTGCGCCTGAAGAAGGTCGAGCAGAAGACGGTGCTGGTCCCGACCAACACGAACTTCGCCACCGTGGCCGCCGTCATCCGGGCCGGCGGGGAGGTCCGGTACCTCGACATGGAGAAGCAGACCTTCACCCCCAGCCTGGCCATGGTCCGTGAGGCGGTCGAGGGCCGGCGCGCGCGGAAGGGGCCGCCCGTCGCAGGGGTCATGTGGGTGCACATCGGCGGGGTGATCGCGCCGGACTTTCCGGAGGTCGTGACCTACTGCCGCCGCAAGGGACTCTTCGTCATGGAGGACGCGGCACACGCGCACGGGAGCCGGCTCAAGGGCGTCATGTCCGGCAACCTGGCGGACGCGGCCGCCTTCTCGTTCTTCCCCACCAAGGTCATGACGACCTTCGAGGGGGGCATGATCACGACGAACAGCGACGAGGAGGACTACCTGGCCCGGTCGTTCCGGAACCAGGGGAAGCGGGGGATGAACTACGGCGGCCTGCACCATGATTTCGGGAACTCGAGCCGGATCCTGGAGACGAGCGCGGTGCTGGGCCTGATCCAGCTCCGGAAGCTGCCGGAGATGATCCGGAAGCGCCAACGGGCCTACGACCTCATCACGAAGGAGCTGGACCGGGCCGGGCTCAGCTACGTCTCCACGAGGCACATGGACGCGGCGAGCCAGTACAAGCTGATCGTCCACGTCCCCGAGGGCCAGCAGACCGAGGCGCTGAAGAAGGCGCTGGCGGGGGACGGCGTGACGTGCGGCGGCGGGGTCTATGACCTCCCGTGCCACAAGCAGCCGGTGTTCGAAGGCATCTGCGCGGGCGAGGCCTATCCGGGCGCGGACCGCTGGTGCCCGAACCATCTCTGCCCGCCGCTGACCTCCGGCATGGCGGACGACGAGGCCCGGTACGTCGGCGAAATGCTGGTGAAGCACCTGTCCTGAGGAGGCCCATGGCCGACGGGGAGCGCATACGGGACTTCGCGGTCGTCGGGGGCGGGATCGCCGGGCTGGCGATCGCGGAAATGCTCCAGCGGTCGGGGGCCTCGGTCATCCTGCTCGAGAAGAACCGGACCCTCTGCTCCGAGGCCTCGGCCGAGCAGCAGGGCTGGTTCCACACCGGCGCCCTTTACACGGCGCTTCCGAGCAACTTTTTCTGCCGCACGATGGTCGGGAACCTGGACGACCTCATGGACTACTACAGCGGGTTCCCCGGCATGAACCTGCGGGTGGACAAGCACATCTACACGACCGACCGGGACGGCTGGTTCTCCAACCGCACCAACTTCTACGTCTACACGAGCACCGACGGCGTGAGCTGGAAGTGGAAGCTGCCCTGGGCCGTGGCCCTGTACCGGGCCAAGCGCCGTATGTCCTGGTTCGAGACCCTGGACACGTCGCGGAGCCTGAGCCACCAGATGGGCTTCGGAGCCAAGCCCCTCAAGTACGTCGTGCACGGCTCGACCCTGGGGGTCAACCTGGAGCACGTGGCCTTCGCGCTCAAGTCCCGCGACCGGGCGATGAACACGCAAAGGATCGCCGAGGACCTCCTGCGGTCCTTCCTGGCCTGCGGGGGGACGGTCAGGACCCAGGCCAAGGTGCTCAGCCTGGACAGGGGGGCGGTGCTCGCCAAGCTGGAGTCGGGCGAGATGCGCATCCCGGCCCGCCATACGATCCTCGCGACCGGCAAGGACACGACGGCCTTCGACGGCACCACGAAGGTCTTCATCAGCCCGCTCTTGGTCGTCTATCCCGCGCTCACCGACCTCAACTTCGTGCGGATGTCTCCCCACATGGACCAGACGATCAACCATCTCTGCCACCGGAACGACGGGCTGGAATACTCGCTGATCGGGAACGCGGTCTATCACGATTCGCGGCAGGTGGGCCCCGAGGTCCTCGATCGGGTGCGGGCCGGCATGGTGCGCATGGCCCGCAGGGTGTTCGGCGACTTCGACGAGAAGGGCGCCGACCTCTTCTTCGGCTACAAAACCGAAGTCTCGTCATCGTCCTTCATCCGGAACTACCTCTACCACATCATCGACCGGGGGCATTACACGCTCGCGCTCCCGGGCAAGTTCTCCCTCTGCTTCAGCCTGGCCGCGAACGTCTGCCGGCACTTCGGGATCGAACCGGTGAAGGCAATCAGGCTGGCCGAGCCGCAAGCCGTCGAAGGGCTGATCGAGGAGCCCCTGCACTCCAGGCTCGCGAAGCGCCTCGCCGAAAAGAGCCGGAACCCGTCCTGATCCATCTTTTCCCCTCGCTTCAGTCTCGGGGTCAAGGGATAAGGTGAGAGGGCTTCCTGGCTTGACCATGGCGCAGCCTCGGTCTATAAAGAGTCTGGCATATGGCAAAGAGGAGTGCAGCCTTCCGCAACGACGATGTGAGAGAAATGCCCTCCTACGGGATCATGGAGGCTGCCCATTACCTGATTATTCCGCCTACCACCATCCGCTGCTGGGTCTCCGGTCGGTATTACCCCAGCAAGGCGGGCGGACAATTCTCCAGCCCGGTCATTCGCCTGCCTGATCCGGGAACGAACCTGCTGTCCTTCATGAACCTGGTCGAAGTCCACGTCCTCGACGCGATTCGTCGGAAGCACAACATCCCTCTCGAAAAGGTCAGGATCGCGGTCCGCTATCTGTCAAAGGAATTTCCTTCCAGACATCCTCTGGCCGATCAGGAGTTCGAAACTGATGGGCTGGATCTCTTTGTCAAGAAATTCAGCCAGTTGATCAACGTCTCGCAAGCCGGACAGCTCGCGGTGCGCGAGGTGCTCCAGGCCCATTTGCAGCGGATCGAAAGAGACCAGGCCGGTATCCCGGTGAAACTCTATCCATTCACCAGGAAGCGAGATCCCCAGGAGTTGAAGGAAGAGCCCAAGGCCGTCGTAATCGATCCACGTGTTTCCTTCGGCCGACCCGTGCTCGCGGGCACGGGCATCCCGACCGCCGTGATCGCAGAACGCTACAAGGCGGGCGAATCCGTGGACGATTTAGTGGACGATTATGGACGCCGGCGGCTCGAAATCGAAGAAGCCATCAGGTGCGAACTCCACCTCGAAGCCGCCTGATCCCCCGTCTTTTTCCTCGATCGGTCACTTGGAAAAAAGCGGATCGCCACCGCCCTCCGCCAAGCCGGCGCCACCGTCCAGGTCCATGACGACCACTTCTCTCCCGATGCGAAGGACGAGGACTGGTTGTCACAGGTTGGACAAAAGGGATGGAGCGTTCTTACCAAAGACCAGCGCATCAGGTATCGTCATCTGGAGCGCACGGCCTTGATGAAAGCGAAGGTAGCGGCTTTTATCTTGACCTCCGGTGATCTTCAGGGTGAGGAAATGGCCCAAATCTTCGTGAAGGCGCTTCCGGCCATCACACGATTCCTGAAGAAACACGAGAGACCCTTCATCGCCGGAATCACCAGGAGCGGCTCGGTGCGGATGCTTTTTCGGTAGGACCGGGCCTGGTCGGTCCGCCTAAGCCTCAAGGTTTCAATTCCCCTCGAAATGCCCGAGGAGGAGGCGCCGGAAGAGGTCATTGAGACTTCGGCGACTGGCGGTCGTTGCCTTGCGGGCTCGCGAATTTGCCGAGGAAAGCCAATGCTCGGCTATCGGCGCGGGCGGATCTGGAGGAAGTCCTGGTGATTCGAGAAGCGGTAGCGGCCGTCGCCGGTGGCGAAGCGGGTCCGCACGTAGGCCTCCACGTCGGCGCGCAGGGGCGGGTGAGCGAGCGGAGCCAGGTTCAGCATGAACTCGGCGATCCAGTAGGCCGCATCGAGATCCCGCGTCTCGACGTGAGCCTCGTCCAGGTCGAGCCGGACGTCGTATCGGCTTCCGTGCTTCCGGCGGAAGGCCTCGCCCAGCCCGGCTAGGTCGTACCGTTGTCCGCCGAACCGCTCCAGCATCGCCATGCAGTCCGTGTCCCGGTTCTGAAGGACCAGGACGACCGTCCCGTCGGGAGAGAGCCAGGAGGCCAGCCGCTCCAGGCTCGCAAGCCACTGGCTCCGGTCGACGTAATAGAAGGTGTGCGAGCAGAGAACCAGGTCGCCCGGCTCAAGCGGCGTCGCGGTCTGGATGGGCTGGTTGAGGACCACGGCCTCGGGCAGCCGCTGCCGAAGCTGCTCGCAGAAGAGGGGATTGGGCTCGACCGCGATGGTCCGCCGGAAGGAGCCGGCGAGCCAGGCGGTCACCTCGCCGCTGCCGGCCCCGGCGTCGACGAAAACGTTCCGGGACGGGAGTCGGTCCAGGAGTCCCTGGAGCCACCGCCGCGCGTTCCTCTTCTGGTCGGTGTGGTCGAGAAAGACCTGGAAGGCGCGCCGGTACTCGTCACCCTGAGAGTCGAAAATCCGGATCGGCTCGCCGCTCACCGTGTGCCAGGCCTCCCGCCCCCTCGTCCCCTCAGAACCGGTACTCCGCTCCCACCCAGAGGTTGCTGTCGTTCACGCCGCGGGAGCCGACGCTGGAGGTCCTCATGGAGCGCTGGAATCCGGCCGTCAGGGTGACGGATTCGGTCAGCGCCTGCTTGAGTTCCGCCTCCCCCTGATAGATGTTTTCCGCGGTCCCGCGCCGGTCGTCGCCGGCCAGGGCGCTCGTGAAGTCGTTCCGCTCGTAGTCGAATCCGAGGAACAGGGAGGCTCGGCTCGTCAGGCGGAACCCCAGGCCGACGGCGACGTAATGGTTGACGTAGGAGACGTCGTCGCTGAATTGAGGCTGGTTGCGTCCGTCGGCCAGCCCCCGCTCGTAGTGGTAGCCGAGCGTCAGATCGATGCGCGGCGTGATCGCCCATTCCACGTGCGGCCCGATCGTCCAGAAGCGGGTGTTCCGCTGGGCGAAGGCCTCGTTGTAGAGCCGCAAGCCGTAGCGGCTGAGGAGCCTGATGGTCACGGCCTGGGATGGCCGTTGCTCCAGGTGGGCGCTCCAGATGTGGCTGGTGACCTGCTCGTCGGTCGGCTGCCTCGTCCCGCTGCGCCGCTCCGCGTTCCGGGCCAGGAAAAGGTGGGGCGCGTAGTAATAATCCAGGCGCAGCAGGCTGCTCCAGGGAAGGTCCTGCTCGAGCTCGACGCGGAGCGTGCCGTGGTTGAAGACGGGATTCTGCGCGAAGACGAACCCCTGACCCTTCGCGGACAGCTCGGTCTTTCCCCCGCCGGACGTAAACGCGCGCTTGAGCTCGGCCGCCGGCTCGAAGACCATGTCCGACCCCTGGCCGGTCACGTCCACCACGGGCTGCGTGGGGTCTTCCATCAAAGCCAGGCGGCGCGAGGCGGAGAAGAGGGAGACGTCGCTCGCATAGAACAGGTTGCTCTCGGCCTCGAGGGCCCACTGGGCCGGCGCCGGGACCGCCGTCGCCAAGACGCACGCGGCGGCGAGAAGCGCTCGGCGCGCAAGATCCATCCCCGATATGACGTGAGCGGGCCGGGCCGGTCAGAAGAACCAGTGCCAGATGGACATGAGCCAGCGCTTGATCATGGCCAGGAAGCCCGTTTCCTCCTGGGCCGGCGCCGGCTCCGGCGCCGCGGGGCCCTTCGGCGCGGCCTGCGCCTCCTGGGGCTTGGATTGCACAGCCCCCTCCTTCGCGGGAGGCGCGGCGCCGGCGACCTGGGGCGGGCCAGACGGGCCGGGGCTTGGCGCGCCGGCTTTCGACGGGGGGGCAGCCGGGCGGGGGGCCAGCGGCGCCGCCGGCGGGCCGGCCGGCCGCTGCTGCGCCTTCAGCTCCTTCTGGAGGCGGACCACCGTGGCCTCGAGCGAAGCGTTGCGGCGCTTCACGTCGTCGTACTCTTTGCGCAGGCCCCGCTGCTGGGCCGTCAATTCCTTGACCCGTTGGTCCAGATCGCGGGCGCGCGCGTCGGCGCTGTCCTGCTCCTTCCCCATGCTGTCCTTGAGCCGCTGGACCTCGGACTTGGCGAGCTCCGCGTCGGAGGAGAGCTTGCTCGTCTGAGCCTGGAGGGTTTTGAGTTCCTGGTCGAGCGCCTTGGTCTGGGCCTGCTCCCGCTCGAGATCCGACCTGGCGGCCTCCGAATTCGCGACCGCAGCCTGATACTTGGATTGGGACACCATGCATCCGCCGAACGCCATCACCGCCACGGCGGTCGCGGACAGAGCCAACGCTTTCCTCATCGTTCTCCTCCCTCGCTTTCGTCCCTGCTGCCGGCTTCTCCGTAGCCGCCGGCTGCTTAGAAACAGCCCGCCAGAGGACCGAGCTGGTCGCACGCGTAGCCGTGGGGTGGGGACGCACGGGAAGCGGCCGGCTTCCGGAACCGGAGGGTGGCCAGGGTCTGCCAGCCGATTCCCGTCAGGACCCCATCGGTGAAGATGTACGGGGTGAAGTCGTCGTTGGGCGGCAGGCCGTTGGAATCGGGGGCCTCGTCCAAGTGGCGGGCCGAGCGGAAATAATGGATCTCGACCAGGCTCTCCCGCCCCGAATCCGTGACCGTCGTGAAGGCCACGGGCGGCTTGATCTCGTTGCTTTCCAGCTCGAACTGGGTCGGCTGTAGGAGATCGAGCACCTGGTCCCGCGCGTCGCCGAGCGCGACCTTGGCCGACGCCGCCTTGTAGCGTGCGATCGCCTCGTCAATGCGGGCAGTGGTGTATTCTTGCGACCACCGCTCCATCACGCAGCCGGTGAGCGCGCATCCCGCGATCGCCGGGATGAGCCACGCGATTCGGCCAGCGAGGCTCATCGCCGGCCCTCTGTTCGGTCATCCAGGTCCATCGCACCGATCCATTACGCAGAACACTGGTGCGAAGGCTAGCCCTTCCCTTGCATGAGTGTCAAGGAGGATGGCGATTTCGTGACACCGGCCCGCAGCCGTCGGTCAGGGTTGGACAACCTTGGTCCGCTCCGGCTCCTGCCCCACCACCGGCGCTCCCATGAAGGCCAGGGCGGACAACGCCCCACCGAAAAGCCCTCCGGCCAGGCTGATCCCGACCATGATCCAGTCAACTCGTCGTGCCGTGCGTCGTGCCTCCGTTCAGTGCGGGGCGTGACGAAGGAGCCTCCGGAGCGGCCCTGGGAAAGGCTCCGGGGGCTCCAGCGTCTACCAGGCGAAAGGAGCGGAGCCGCCCGATGGACGGTTCAGGACCTTTCGGCTAGAATCCTCACGCTGCGGTGGATAGCGGGCGCCTCGCGGTGCCGAATGTGCCGGAGATGATGTCCGGGTCGAGTCGCTTCGTCTCCTTCCTGCTGGTCGCGGTCCAGTTCCTCTGCGTCGCCGCCATCCTCCTGACCGGGCCGCTCGTGCCCGCGAGCCTGCCCGGGCTCGGTCTGGCGGGGCTCGGCCTGGCCCTCGGCCTGTGGGCGATCCTCACGATGCCGCGCCGGTCCCTCCACGTGCTCCCCGACGTCCGCGACGGGGCGACGCTCGTCACGCAGGGGCCCTACCGGTACGTCCGCCATCCCATGTATACGGCGCTCTTGGGAGTGACCCTGGTCCTGGTCCTCGAGCAGGCGACGGGCCTCAGGCTGACGTTCTGGCTGGTCCTGCTCGCCGACCTGATCGCGAAGCTCCTCCGCGAGGAACGTTTCCTCATCGAACGCTTCGGCGAGTACCGGGAGTATCGGGCCCGAACGTTCCGCCTCGTGCCGTTCGTATTCTGACCCTCTTCCGATGGACTGGCGGGGCCGCTTGAGCTAGAATCGCCGCGATGTCCGATCCCGCCAGCCTTGCCGCATCGCCGGCCCCCGCGCAGGACGAGAACCACCGGGTCGTCAAGGCCGCCGGGCTGATCGGCGCCGCCACCTTCTCCAGCCGGATCCTCGGCTTCGTCCGGGACATGGTCCTGGCCCGCCTGTTCGGCGCCACGCCGGCCGCCGACGCCTTCTTCGTGGCCTACCGCATCCCGAACCTGCTGCGCGAGCTGTTCGCCGAGGGCTCGATGTCCTCGGCCTTCGTGCCGGTCTTCACCGAGTACCAGACGTTGCGGGCCAAGCGGGACGCCTGGGAGCTGGCGAGCGCGGTCTTCACCACCCTGCTCTCGATCCTCACGGCGGTCACGCTGCTCGGCATCCTGGCGGCGCCGGCCATCGTCTGGCTGCTGGCGCCCGGCTTCCACGAGGACCCGGTCCGGCTGGCCACGACCACGCTGCTGACCAGGATCATGTTCCCTTATCTCTTGTTCATCAGCCTGGCCGCGCTCGCGATGGGGATCCTGAACTCGGTCCGGGCCTTCGCGGCGCCGGCCTTCTCGCCGGTCCTCTTCAACGTCTGCATCATCGCGTTCGCCCTGTTCGCGTCGCCGGCGCTGGCCGAGCCGATCCTGGGCGTCGCCGTCGGCGTGGTGGTCGGCGGGGCGGCGCAGTTCGCCATGCAGGTGCCGGGGCTCCGGCGCCGCGGGCTCCTGTTCGGCTGGCGCTTCCAGCCGGGGCACCCCGGCGTCAAGCGGATCGGCGCCCTCCTGGTCCCGTCGCTCGCCGGCATGTCGGTGACGCAGGTCAACATCACGGTCAGCACGATCCTGGCCTCCTTCTTCGCGGGCGCGCCCACCTACCTGTTCTACGGGATGCGGCTGATCCAGTTTCCCCTGGGCATCTTCGGGGTGGCCCTGGGCACGGCCATCCTGCCGACCCTCTCGGCGCAGGCGGCCCGGGGCGCGGTGGATGAGTTGCGCGGCACGCTCGCCTTCGGACTCCGGATGATCCTGTTCATCATCCTGCCGGCGATGGCCGGGCTGATCCTGCTGCGCACGCCGATCGTGCACCTGTTCTTCGAGCACGGGACCTTCGCCGCCGCCGACACCGCGGCGACCGCCGCGGCCCTGCTCTGCTACGCGGTCGGGCTCTGGGCCTTCGCCGGCGTGCGGATCATCGTCGCGGCCTTCTACTCGATGCAGGACACGAGGACGCCCGCCCTGGCGGCGGCGGCGGCGGTCCTGGCGAACCTCGCCCTGTCGTTGCTGTTGATGGGCTGGCTGCGCCACGCCGGGCTCGCGTTGGCCACCGCGCTGGCGGCGATGGTGAATGGCGCGATCCTGGTGGCGGTGCTGAACCGCCGGCTCGGCGGCCTCGACTGGCGCTCCGTCCGGCGGTCGGCGGGCCGGGACTTGGTTGCGCTCCTGCCGCTCGTGCTCGCCTGCGTTTGGGTGGGCGGCGCGGCCGTCTGGACCCGCCAGGGGGAGTGGCTGGCCAAGACGGTCATGCTGGGCGTGGGCGTCGGGCTGAGCGTGACCGGCTACTTGGGCGTCCATGCCCTGCTCCGGTCGGAGGAACTGGATGTGTTGTGGGGGATCATCAAACGGAGGATCGGGCGCGAGGCGCGAGGCACGGGGCGAGGGGCATGATTCGGAGAAGCATCATGAAGACAGGTGGCAAGAAGAAAGCGGTGACTGCATCAGCAACGGGAGGCTTCCGCGCGGATCTCCCACTTGCCTCGCGCCCCATGCCACGAGCCTGGGCGGTCTTCAAGACCGCCTGGGGCTGGATGGGGCTGGCCGCCTCGCCGCGTGGGATCGCGGCGATCGTCCTCCCCCACCCCACGAAGTGCGCCGCGCTGACGGTGCTGAGCCGGTTGGAGGCGAGGCGCAAGGGGGCGAGTGAGAACCCCTCACGTCTGACGTCTCACGTCTCACGAGTGACCGAGTCCCGGTTGCGCCGGGCCAGGGCCCAGATGGTCAGCTTCCTGGCCGGCCGCCGACAGACGTTGGCCTTCCCGGTGGACTTCACGGGCGGGACTCCGTTCCAGACGCGGGTGTGGCGGACGATCCGGGCCGTCCCTTACGGACAGGTCCGCTCGTACAAATGGGTGGCGACCCGCGTGGGCGGGGCACGCTATGCGCGGGCGGTCGGGCTGGCTCTGGGGGCCAATCCCGTTCCGCTGATCGTCCCCTGTCACCGGGTGATCGCAGCGGACGGATCACTCGGCGGCTTCTCCGGCGGCCTGCCGATCAAGCGCCGCCTGCTAGCTCTGGAGGGCACGCTGCCCAGAACGGGGAGGAGTGGATAGTGGTGGGTGGTCAGGGGACGGTGTCAGGTCATCCATAAGAGACGCTTGTCTCTTCACCGACCACTGTCCACTGACCCCCCTGACCATTGCTGGTATGAGGGCGGTGATTCAGCGCGTCACGCGCGCGTCGGTGGAGGCGGAGGGGCGGGTCGTCGGGCGGATCGGGGCCGGCCTCCTCGTGCTCCTGGGCGTGGCGAAGGGAGACGGGGAGGGGGACGCCGAGTACCTGGTTGAAAAACTGGCGACCCTGCGCATCTTCGGGGATCGAGAGGGGAAGATGAACCTGGCGCTCGGGGAGGTGGGCGGAGCCCTGTTGCTCGTCTCCCAGTTCACGCTGCTGGGGGACACGGAAAAGGGCCGCCGGCCGGGATTCGACCGGGCGGCCCCCCCGGGGGAGGCGCGCCGGCTCTACGAGCTGGTGGTGGACCGGCTCAAAGCCCGCGGCGTCCGCGTGGAGACCGGCCTGTTCGGCGCGCACATGAAGGTCTCGCTGGAGAACGACGGGCCGGTCACGTTCATCCTGGACAGTCAGGAGAAAAGGCCGCGGGGGCCGGCCCCTGTCCCTGATGGTTAAGCTCCGTCCAGGGGGAGCCGATAAGGACCATGGGGAAGCCGCGCGGGCCGTTCTGCTTGACAGGATGCCGGCGCCGATGCTACTCCCCGCTCCATACGAGATCTCTCGGCATTGTCATCCGGTGGGAGGGCTGGCATACTGAAGATTGACGGCTGAAGGGGAGCGTCAGGAGGAGACATGGAGAGTCGGATACCTGAGCACCACCCGTTGCGCCGCCTGTTCGGGGCCTTGACCCAAAAGAGCTTCACCGAGACGCTGGGCTGGCCCGACCTGAACGTGGCCGAGTACGTGTCCAACCTCCTCGTCGAATTCACCCACAGCGACCAGCTCTACCGCGTCCGCAATCGGCGGGGGGAACGGGTGGACACGGTGGCGGACCTGCTCTTCGAATCGGAAGTCCTGCTGGAAGCCCGCTCGCTCGAGCAGGAGCGGGACGTGCATCGGCACATCGGCGACTTCACCCTCTTCATGGCGGGCCTCTTCCCCGAATATCTGAAGCGGCTGAAGAGCGCCGGGCTCATCTACCACAAGGACTTCCTCGTGGATTACGTGAAGACCGGCAAGCGGTCCTACGGGATCGTGGCGCGCCTCGACGACGGAGACTGGCGCGACGACTCGCCCCTGTTTCGGAAGCTCTCCGAGAACTTCGAGCTGTGCGTGACCGGGCTCGGCTTCGTCCGTAACGACCTCGACCGGATGCAGCACGCGACCTACCGCAAAGCCAAGGATATCCTTCTCAATTAGCCCGCTCGTTCATGCGCGTTTCTCGTGAAGCGTGAAGCGTATCTCGTGAAATCCATCACGAAATACGGGCGACGAGCGACGAGTCACGCGGCGAGCCGACGCAAATGATGCGGGCTCGCCGTCGCCAGCCGGTCCTCCTCGTCCACGCCGGCGCCGGTGCTCGGGCCATGACGGAGCGCCAGCGGGCCTGCCTGGCCGAGGCGCTGGAGGCCGGCTATGACCTGCTGCGCGGCGGCGGGCCGGCGATTGCGGCCGTGGAAGCGGCCATCCGGGCGATGGAAGCGTCCGGTGCCTTCAACGCCGGCGTCGGCTCCCGCGCCCAGTTGGACGGGATTCGCCGGATGGACGCCTCGATCATGGAGGGGCGGGACCTGCAGGCCGGAGCGGTGGCCGGCCTCGAAGGGATTCGCCATCCGATCACCGCCGCCCGCCTCGTGATGGAGAAGACCGCACACGTCCTGCTGGCCGGTCCGCAGGCGACCCGGTTCGCCCGATACTTCGAGCTGGAACCTCTCGCCTCGTTCCCCGGCCCTCGCGCCCCCACGAAGCAGCCCCGTGGGGAGGTCCCAGCGATGCTCCGGCTGTATCGGGCCATGGCGCGGCGTCGGCGGGTCGGGCTGGAGACGGTGGGCGCCGTCGCCCTGGACCGGACGGGCAGCCTGGCAGCCGGCGCCTCGACCGGCGGCATCGCGGTGATGCTGCCCGGCCGGGTCGGGGATACGCCCCTGATCGGCTGCGGGGTCTATGCGGACGACCTGGCCGGCGCCGTCTCCATGACCGGGGTGGGGGAGGGCATCATCCGTCTGGCCGTGGCCAAGGAGATCGCGGACCGGCTCGCGGCCGGGGCCGCCCCCGGCGCAGCCGCCCGGTCCGTCCTCGCCCGGTTGGCGGCGCGCCTCCGAGGAGAGGCCGGCGCACTGGTTCTGGCGAGAGACGGCCGGTTCGCCATCCGCCATACGTCGCCGCGCATGGCGGCCGGCTGGTGGACCGGCCGCGGCAAACCGGTCATCAAAGACAAGTTTGAACGATGAACGCGGAACGCCGAGCGACCGTTGCAGAGATGAGCAGAGGAAGGTAAAGTGAGCTGGTCTTCAGTTCATCGCTCAGCATTGATCGTTCAGCATTGTGAGGGATTATGGGCCGCGTGCTGTTCCACCTCGCTTTTCCGGTGAGCGACCTCCAGGAGGCCAAGCGGTTCTACGTGGACGGGCTGGGGTGCGCGATGGGACGTGAAGCGCCCTTCTCCCTGATCCTCGACCTGCGCGGCAACCAGATCGTGGCCCAGCTCACGGACCAGCCGCCGGAGCCGCAGAGGGGGATCTACCCCCGCCACTTCGGCCTCGTGTTCACCTCGAAGGAAGACTGGCAGGCCCTGGTGGACCGGGCCAAGGCCAAGGGCCTGCGCTTCTACCAACAGCCCCGCCTCCGGTTCCCCGGCACCAGGCTGGAGCACGACACGTTCTTCCTCGAAGACCCCTTCCACAACCTGCTGGAGTTCAAGCACTACACGCACGAGTCCGCCATCTTCGGCGAGCGGGAGGATGCGCGGGTGGGGGATCGAACTGGAGCCCCGGAGCGGCGCTAGCGTGCCGGTGGATCGCGCCGTCTGCTCAGTTGGGGAGCTTTCTCCATCCGGGCCAGGATTTGCCGCTGGCGCTCGGCGAGATAGGGCGTGAGGCGGATCGGGTCGTAGCGCCGGGGGGAGGGGAGAATGGCCGCCAGCAGGGCGGCTTCCTCGCGGGACAGGTCCTGGGCGGCCTTGCCGAAGTGGTGGCGCGCCGCCGCCTCGGCCCCGTAGACCCCGTCGCCCCACTCCACCACGTTCAGGTAGAGCTCCAGGATCCGTTGCTTGCCGAGGTGCTGCTCCAGCGACCAGGTGAGCAGCGCCTCGCGGACTTTCCGGAGCAGGGTCTTCTCCGGGGACAGGTACAGGTTCTTGGCGAGCTGCTGCGTGATCGTGCTGCCGCCCCGCTGGAGCTTGCCGGCCTCCACGTTGCGCGCGGCCGCCTCCCTGATCCCCTTCCAGTCGAAGCCTCCGTGCTCGTAGAACGAATCGTCCTCGGCCAGGACGACCGCCTGCCGCAGGTACGGGGAGATGCGCGGGAGCGGAACCCAGGTCCACCGGGGCGGCCGGGCCGTGGCCGCCGTCCGGGCCTGGATCAGCGCCGTCGTGCGGGGGTTGCTCTTCGCGAGCTGGGCCACGTCCGGGAACGTCGCCGACCAGTAAAGGGCCAGCCCGGCCAGGCCCACCCACAGCAGCAGGATCAGGCCGCGGGCGAGGCGGGCCGGTGTCAGTCGCGGGTTTGACATGGAGATGGCGCGATGAGTATGAAGAAGGCGCGAGGCGCGAGGCAAGAGGGGGAAGCGTCTGCGTGAAAGCATGAAGATCCTCACCGCCGAATTCGTGCGCAGTTGCCTGAAGCCGGAGCAGTTCCCCCGGGAGCCCCTGCGCGAGGTGGCGCTGGTGGGCCGCTCGAACGTGGGGAAGTCCTCGCTGCTCAATTCCCTCCTCCACCGTCGGGGGCTTGCGAAGGTCAGCCGCACGCCCGGCAAAACCCGGGCGGTCAATTTCTTCCTCGTGACCACGGACGATCCGCAGGTCCGGCGGTTCTATCTGGTGGACCTGCCCGGCTACGGCTATGCGAAGGCTCCCAAGTCGGTCCGCATCTCCTGGGGCCCGCTCATCGAGCGGTATCTCGCCGACCGGCCGCAATTGCGCGGCGTCTTCCAGCTCGTGGACGCGCGGCGGATCGAACCGCAGGACCGGGACACGTTCCAGTGGCTCCTGGGGACAGCGGGGACGCCGGTGCTGGTGGCGACCAAGGTGGACAAGCTCTCCCGCACCCAGCGGTCCACCAGCCTGGCGGCGATGCGCGAGATCTTCGGCGCGGCGGCCCGGCTCGGACCGATTCCCTACTCCTCGATCACGCATGAGGGCCGGGAGGAACTCTGGGCGGCGATCCGGACGATGCTGGTTGCATCGTCCGGCGAGAGGCTCGAGGCGAGGGGCGAGCGGTAGGGCAATCAAGCCGGGCGTCGTTGGCCCCCGCGCGCCTCGCTGCCGTCTTTTAGAATTTCACTTCGATGTACGCCCTGTTCTTGAGGTCGGCCAACCAGACCTGGTACATGTCCTCGCTCTTCTGGCTGTAGACGAGCCCGTGGATCTCGGTCTTGACCTCGGCGAAGGGGCGGAACTGCGGCGGGGTCTTCTCCTCCAGGCGGATGATGTGGAAGCCCTGGGGCGTCTCGATCGGCTCGCTGAATTCCCCTCCCTGCAGGGTCGCCAGGGCCCGCTCGATCTGTGGGAGGAGCTCGCCCTGCCGGACGAGGCCGAGGCTGCCGCCCCTGGTGGCCTCCGGGCCGTCTGACCGGCGGAGGGCCAGGTCGGCGAAGTCGGCCCCCCGCTTCAACTCCTCGTGGATCTCGGCGGCGCGCGCCCGCGCCTGGGCCCGTTCGTCGGGGGACCGCTGGAGGATCAGGATCTGGCTGATCCGGTACTCCTCGGGGAGCAGGAAACGGCTCTGGTGCTGAATGTAGTACCGCCGTAACTCGGTGTCGGAAATCATGATGCCGCCGCGTATTTCACGATCCACGACCTTCATCAACATCAACTGCTCGCGCAGGGCCCGCATGGCCGCTTCGTCGGACTCGTTGAACTTCTCCCCTTGACGCTTCAAGTCTTTGATGGTGCCCTTGATTTCCTCGTCCGTGACGTCCACCCCTTTGGCCCTGGCGAACTGCACCTGGAGCCTCTGCTCGATCATGCGCGTGAGCGCCGCGAACTCCGCCTGCCGCAGGCGCCGTTCCAACTCGGTCCCTCGGAATTTCGCGCGGAGCTTCTTCTCCGTTTCCTGGGTTTCCGCCTTAAGCTCCGAGAGCGTGATGACCTCGGTGTTCACGACGGCCACGATGCGATCCGTGAGGTGGGCGGCCTGGGCCGGCGGGAGGGCGGAAACGAGCGAGGGCAGGAAGAGCAAGCCGACGGCCCACAAGCGGCGCAGGGTCCCGGAACGGCGACGGCGGTGGACAGCGTGTGAACGGAACATGGAACGATCACGCCGGGGCGCAGGACCGCTGCGTCCGTTTCGGCGAGGGCCTTACGGAGTCGGAGTGGCGGGAGGACGGCCGGTGTCTTCCGTCACGAGCCTGGAGGCATCCGCCATCCGGATGGTCGCCGACGCCCTGAGCTTCGACAGATATTCCTCGAAGCGCTGGCGCTGCTTCTCCACGTAGAGTTCTTGTTTCAGCCGTTCGCGCGCGGCCCGGGTGGCGACCGAATCAGAGGTTTCCCGGCTGATCACTTTGACGAGATGGAATCCCGCCTCGGTCTCCACCGGCTCGCTGACCATCCCCGGTTTCAGCACCAGGAGGACGGCTTCGAGCCGTGGCGCCAACGCGCCCCGGTGGTACAGGCCGAGGTCGCCGCCCCGCGGCTTCGTGGCAGAGTCGATCGAGTGGCGCTGGGCCAGCTTGGCGAAGTCCGCCCCCTGGTCCAGTTGCCGCTTCAAGTCCCCGGCTTGGGCCTCGCTGGACACCAGGATGTGGGCCGCGCGGATCTGCTCGGCTTCCAGCAGCTCGCCCGAATGGCTCGCATAGTAGGCCTCCAGATCCTCAGGGGACAGGTCCACCCTGGCCCGGACCGTCTGCTTGATCAGCTCCTCGAGCGCCAGTTGCTCCTTGAACCGTTCGAGCCGCTCGCGGGCGGCAGGAGCCTGGTCCAGCCCGAGCTTGCGGGCTTCCTGCAGGAGCAGCTCCTGCGCGATCAGGTCGTCCAGGAATTTCCGCTTGCCCCCGTGGTTCTGGTATCGGGCCTGCGCGGACGGAGGCAGCTCCGACCAGCGGAAGTCGAACTCGCTTTGCGTAATGGGCTTCCCGTTGACGATGACCAGGACCGACGAGTCCTCCGGCTCGGGACGGCAGCCGGCGAGCCCCCCGCCCAGGGCCACCGTCAGGCAGACCGCTCCCGCGGTCAGGCGGCACCATCCGCCGGCTCGCAGCCCCCGCCTTTTACCCACGGTCTCCTCTCCGAATCACGCGATGGACGGCGACACTACGGTGTTCTTGGTATCACACACGGTCAGGGTTTGCAAGGCGGCGCTCAGCTCGGGGAACAGCGCCAGCCAGTCCCCGTCCCGGCTCTGGAGCTCGAACGAGCGGGGCGACAGGAGCCGCAGCCGCCGCTGGTACCGGTCCATCAGCCGGCGGATTCCGGCCTCCGGAACCGGCGCCTGGGGGGCGAAGGAGACGGCCATGGTTCCGCCCGTCCCGCCGGACTTCACTTCGACGGAGGCCAGCCGGAGCGACTTGGCCAGCAGCCGGATCTGCATGACCTCGAACAGCCGCTCGACCGGGTCGGGCAGGGGCCCGTACCGGTCCTGGATCTCCCCGTGCAGCAGGGCCAGGTCCCCGACTTGGAGGGCGGAGGAGAGCCGCTTGTAGAGGGAGAGCCGCTGGTGGGCGTCGCCCACGTACTCCTCGGGAATGAACGCGGAGACGGGCAGGTGCAGGGCGGGATCCGGCTCCACCTCCACGACCCGGCCTTTGAGCTCCTGCACCGCCTGCTCGACCATCTGCAGGTAGAAGTCCAGGCCCACCGCGGCAATGTGGCCGGACTGTTGCCGGCCGAGCAGGTTCCCGGCCCCGCGGATCTCCAGGTCGGCCGCGGCGATCCGGAAGCCGGCGCCGAGCTCGGTGAACTCCTGGATCGCGACGAGCCGCTTCTGCGCGTCGCCGCTCAGCGCGCCCTCGTCCGGCACGAAGAAGTAGGCGTAGGCCTGGTGGCCGGCCCGGCCCACCCGGCCGCGCAGTTGGTAGAGCTGCGCGAGCCCGAAGGCGTCCGCCCGGTTGACCAGGATCGTGTTGGCGGTGGGCACGTCCAGGCCGGACTGGATGATGGCGGAGGCCACGAGCACGTCGGCCTCCCGTTGGACGAACTTGAGCATCACCGACTCCAGCAGCCGCTCGTCCATCTGCCCGTGCGCCATCACGACCCGCGCCTCCGGCACCAGTTGCTGGAGCCAGGTTGCCGTCCGCTCCATGGTCTGGACGCGGTTGTGCACGAAGAAGACCTGCCCGCCCCGGCCCAGCTCGCGCACGACGGCCTCGCGGATGACGGTCTCGTTGAACCGGAGCACCTGGGTGCGGATGGCCAGCCGGCCGGGCGGCGGGGTCTCGATCACCGAGAGGTCGCGGACCCCCGACATGGCCATCTGGAGCGTGCGCGGGATCGGCGTGGCCGTGAGGGTCAGGACGTCCACCTGCGTCCGGAGCTGCTTGAGCCGCTCCTTGTGCCGGACGCCGAACCACTGCTCCTCGTCGACGACGACCAGCCCCAGATTCCGGAACTGCACGTCCTTCTGGAGCAGGCGGTGGGTGCCGATCACGACGTCGATCGTTCCGGCGGCCAGCTCGCGGAGGACGGCCCGGGACTCCTTGGGCGACTGGAAGCGCGAGAGCGTCGCCACCTTGACCGGAAAGGGGGCGAACCGGGCGGAGAAGTTGTCGTAGTGCTGCTGGGCGAGGAGCGTCGTGGGGACGAGCACGGCCACCTGGCGGTTGTTCTCCACGGCCATGAAGGCCGCCCGCATGGCCACCTCGGTCTTGCCGTAGCCCACGTCGCCGCACACCAGGCGGTCCATGGGCTTGGCGGACTCCATGTCGCGCCGGATGTCCTCGATGGCCCGGCGCTGGTCCGCGGTCTCCTCGTACTCGAAGGCCGCCTCGAACTCGTGGGCGAGCGTGCTGTCGCCCAGGTACTCCGGGCGCTGGACGACCTCGCGGTTCGCGTAGAGCTGGACCAGCTCCTGCGCCATCTCCAGGATGCTCTGCTTGACCCGCGCCGTCGTGCGGGCCCAGCTCGTGCCGCCGAGCCGGTCCATCCGGGGCTGGTTCCCGTCCGCGCCGCGGTACCGTTGCACCTGGTTCAGCCGGTCGAGGGGGACGTAGAGCTTGTCGCCGCCCGCGTACTCCAGGATCAGGTAGTCGCTCTGGAACCCTTGGACGTCCAGGCGCCGCAACCCCTCGTACCGCCCGATCCCGTGCTGGACGTGGACCACGAAGTCGCCGGGGTTCAGATCCTCGAGCGAGGAGAGGAAGGTCGCGGCCTTGCTCTTCGCGGGCGGCCGGTGCCGCATCCCCTTGGCGAAGAGCTCTTCCTCGGTGACGATCGCCAGCCGTCCCTCGGGCGAGACGAATCCGGCGGAGAGGTCTCCCTGAACCAGCAGGAAGGGCCGTTTCTGCTCGCGGGCCGGCCCGCCCGTCCAGTCCTGGGGCTTCCAGCGGGTCGCGGGCAGGTCGTGCTCCGCGAACAGCGCCAGCAACCGATCCACCTGCCCGCGGCTGCGCGCGACGAGCAGGATGCGGCTGCCTTCCCGCAGCCGATCCAGCAGGACCAGGGTCTGCGAGAAGGGTGTGCCGCGCTGTGCCAGGCCGACGCTGCCCGGCGACTGGGACGGAAAGGGCACGACGGGGGTCCAGGAACCGTCCGGCGGAGCCAGCGGCTCCAAGGCCAGACGGGGGGAGGCGGCCATGCGGTCCAGCACGGAGTCCCAGTCGAGGTAAAACCGATCCGGCGCCGGGTAGGGGGCCCCGTGGCGGGCATAGGCCTCCGCCGCCTCCTCGCGGAACTCCTGCGCCTTCTTGCTCAGCGCCTGAGGCTGGTCCAGCGCAACGATCGGCCGGCTCGGAAAATAATCGAGGAGCAGGTCCATGGACGGATAAACCTCCGGCCCGCGCCACTCGGCGTCTGGCGGGAGGGGGCCGCCGTCACCCGGTCCGGCCTCGGGCGCGATCAGCTCCCGTGCCGGCAGGACCCAGGCCCGGGCCAGCTTGCCGGTGGACTTTTGCGTGGCGGGGTCGAAGAGCCGCACCGACTCCACCGTGTCGCCCAGGAACTCCACCCGGAGCGGTTCGGCGTAAGCCGTCGAGTAGATGTCCACGATGCCGCCCCGGACGCTGAACTCGCCGGGAATCTCCACCACCGAGCCGCGCCGGTACCCCAGCCGGAGGAGGCGGGCGGCCAGCGCCTCCCGCTCGATCGTCCCGCCGGGCGTGAGCGGGAGGCAGGCCTCCGTGAACACGGACCGCGGGAGCAGACGCTGGACGAGCGCGGGCACGGAGGTGACGAGCACCGTGGGAGCGCCCTGGATCAGTCGGTGGAGGGCCCGCATCCGTCGCGACACGAGGTCCACGTGCGGCGGCGTCGGCTCGTAGGGCAGGGTCTCCCATTCGGGGAAGAGGGCCAGCGTCTCCTGATCGAGCCCCAGCAACGAAGAAAAGAACCGCAGGTCGTCGTAGACCCGTTCGGCTGCCTCGTCGGAGGTGGCCACGACCAGCCAGGGCCGGTCCTTGAGCCCCGCGGTCTGGGCCGATCTGGTCAGGAGCGTCACGGCGAAGGCCGCCGTCGAGCCGTGCAGCCCGGTCAGACAGGCTTTGCCGGCGTCGCGTTCGAGCGTTTCCAGAACGGGCCTGAGGATCTGATCCCACATCGGCGGATGGAGCGGATGGGTCACGGGTGACGCGTCAGGATTGCGAGGCTCTGATCTTCTGGACGAGAGCCGTGGTGGACACTCCGGGCACCAGCGGGATCGTCTTGACGAGCCCGCCGCGGGCCTCGACGGTGTCCCGGCCGATGATCTGGTCCGGGGCCCAGTCGCCGCCCTTCACGAGCAGGTCGGGCTGGAGCTCGGCGATGAGCCGGCCCGGGTCGGGTTCGTCGAACAGTACGACGTAGTCCACGCAGGCCAGCGCCGCCAGCACCTCGGCGCGCTGGGCCTCCGGCACGATGGGGCGCTCGACGCCCTTGCTCAACGCGCGGACCGAGGCGTCCCCGTTCACGCCCACGACCAGCAGGTCGCCCAGCGCCCTGGCCTCCTGCAGGTATCGGGTGTGTCCGACGTGCAGCAGGTCGAAGCAGCCGTTCGTGAACACGATGCGCGCCCCATTGGCCCGGCGGGCGGCCAGGAGCCGGCTCAGCTCGGCGCGGGTCTTGATTTTGTCGGTCATGGCGACATCTTAACGAAAGAGCCTGGTAAAATCATAGTCCGAGCCCGGCGGGGCACGAATGGCGCGCTTCCGCTCGCTCAACGGGGAACTGTGGGCAGGCGTGAGGGCAGACGGATGATGAGGAGTGGGTGGGGCGGCCCTTACGGCTTGCCGTTCAGCACGTCCCGGATCTTGCGCGCCAGCTCCTCGCGGGTGGCCGGCTTCCGGATGAACGCGACGCCGGCCTCGAGCGAGCCGGGGCGCAGCGCCACGTCGTCCGTGTAGCCCGACATGAAGAGGACGCGGGTCTCCGGCCTCAGCGCCGCCATGTTCTCGGCCAGCTCCTGGCCGTTCATGCCCGGCATGATGACGTCGGTCAGCAGGAGGTGGATGGGGCCCCGATGCTCCTGGCAGATGCTGAGGGCTTCCTGCCCCCGGCTCGCCTCCAGAATCTTGTATCCCAGCGCCTCCAGCATGCCCCGCACCACCTCGCGCACCGCGTCGTCGTCTTCCGCGACCAGGATCGTTTCCCACCCGGTCGCCGGATCGGCGGCCTGATCCTGCGGGGCCAGCGCGGGCGCGACGGGAGCCGCCACCTGCGGGAGGAAAATGCTGACGCTGGTCCCCCGCCCCGGCTCGCTCGCCATCTCGATGATCCCGCCGCTCTGCTCGATGATGCCGTAGACCGTGGCCAGGCCGAGCCCCGTGCCCTTCCCCCGCCCCTTGGTCGTGAAGAAAGGCTCGAAGCAGTGTTCCAGCGTCGAGGCGTCCATGCCGACGCCGGTGTCGCGCACCTCGAGCCGGACGAAGGCTTGGGCCCGGGCGAGGCCCAGTTTCCGGGCCAGGCGCTCGTCCCTTTCGAGGATGGCCGTCGAGATCGTCAGCTTGCCGCCCTGGGGCATGGCGTCCCGCGCGTTGAGGACGAGGTTCACGAGCGCCTGCTCGATCTGGCCCCGGTCGGCGCGGATCCGTCCCGCCGCCGGGGCGAGGGCCGTGACGAGCTCGATGTGCTCGCCGATCAGCGGGCGGAGCAGGGTCTGCAGGTTCAGGACCACCGCGTTCAGGTCCAGCTCGACGGGCTGGAGCACCTGTTTGCGGCTGAAGGCCAGCAGTTGATTCGTGAGAAGCGCGGCCCTGTGCCCGGCCTTGTTGATCTGCTCGACCTTCCTCCGGGCCGGATCGTCCGGGTTCAAGTCCGACAGGAGGAGCTGGCAGTACCCGGTCACGACGGTCAGCAGGTTGTTGAATTCGTGCGCGATGCCGCCGGCCAGGCGTCCCACCGCCTCCAGCTTCTGGGACTGCCGGGCCTGCTCCTCGCTCCGGCGGAGCGCCTCTTCGGCGCGCTTGCGCTCGGTGATGTCGCGGACCACCCAGATCACGCCGCCGTGCTCCAGCCTGGTCAGCGACAGCTCCTGCGGGAACGTCCCGCCGTCCCGCCTCCGGCCGACCGCCTCGCCCCGCCACTGCCCTTCCGCTGAGAGACGGGGCAGCACCTCGCGTTCGAAGCGCGCGAGTTCCCGCTCGTCGTAGAGGCTCCGCCAGGACCGGCCGACGAGCTGCTGAGCCTGCTCGCACCCATGCAGCCGGGCCTGCGCGAGGTTGGCGTAGGTGAAGATTTCGTTGGCGTCGGTCACAGCCATGCCGTCCATGGACGCTTCCAGCGCGGCCAGTTGCTCCGAGTCGGTGATGTCCTGGGCGAACACGATCACCCCGGCGACGGTGCCTTTTTCGTCACGGTAGGGGAGCTTGTCCGTGCGGATCCAGCGCTTCTCGCCGGAACCCGTCCGGTAGGGCTCGACGATGCCGAGCTTGGGCTGGCCGGAGGCGATCACTTCGAGGTCGCCCTGGTGGTACGTGGCCGCCTCCTCCGGGTAGAGGTCGTAGACGGACCGGCCTTCCACCTCCGTCACCCGCCGCCCGATGGAGTCCGCCGCCGTCTTGTTGGCGCGCAGGATGCGGTTGTGCCGGTCCTTGTACCAGATCATGGCCGGGACGGAGTCGAAGATCACCTGCTGCTCCTTCTTCTGCTGGAAAAGGGTTTCTTCCGCCGTCTTCAGCCGCAGGATCAGGAACGTGGCCGCCCAGATCACGCCCACCACCATCATGCGCATGAGGCCGGCGGTCCGGTCGGGCACGCCGGGATGGGCGAAGAGGGCGCCGAGCACGATGAGAGCGGAGTAGGCCGAGGCCAGCAGGAACGCGACGCGCCGGTCGGGGGGCCGGAGCGTCAGCATGAGCGGGATCAGGTACAGGGTGAGGACGGCCACGCCGAACGGCGTCGCCACGTCCAGGATGAAAAGCCCGACGGTCAGGAGGACGGCGGCGGGGGTGATGAAAGGGCGGAGTCTCGTCACGAGCATATTCGGACGGAGCCAGCGGGGCTCCTCTCCTCCTACGTGAGGAGCGTAATCAACGGTGGAGAGGAGGGTATCATATAGCCTCCTGACGGGAGAAAGCAACGTTGCTCTACGATGATTTTCGCAGGGAGGGGGGCAACGGGACGGGGATGAACGGCTGCGGAGGCCTTTTTATGCGAACGCCAGCGGGAGATCGAGCTGGAGAGCCAGCCCCGAGCCCTTCCCCGTCGCCCGAAGGCGCCTGGCTTGCGCGGGGCGTACTTCCGCAAGCGTTCCGAGGCACGCGCCGCAGCGGTGGCGGCTCGGCCGGATCGTCCGCCGCTGCCGCCGATAGACCTGTCCGCAGGCGAGGCAGCGCCAGGCGTAAGCGGCCAGCTTGGCCACCGCCTCGTCCAACGAGTGACGGACCGTGATGCCGAGCCCGTCGCGGTTCATCTCGGCCATCTTGCGGAGGAAGTCCGGGCCGTGGTTCGGCCGCCGCTTCAACACGTCGAACTGCCACTGGTGGATCATCTCGTGCGCCAGCGTGCCGAGCAGCTCGGCCTCCGGCTGGTCGTGCAGGAGCGGCACCGACAGGCGGATGCAGCGCCGGCCGGCCGGATCGGGGCAGCGCGGCCCGCTGCGGCTGGAGAACATCCCGGCCGAGGCGGTCAGCCGGTCGCTCCATCCGATCTCGATCGGGGGAAGGACGTTGCGGAAGTAGCGGGCGTTCAAGTCCGCCCAGAAGGCGCGCAGCCGATCGGCGGGGCAGGCCCGAACGAGGTCCGGCGGGCCGGGGGGCGTCATCGCCTCGCCAAGGCTTCGACCACTGCGGCGGCCAGCAACGGAATCATGATCTCGTGGTGGCCGGTGAGGGAGTAGCCGCGCCCCCCCTTCTGGGTGGGGCGCCGGACCACGTTCGTCATCGGGCGGTAGTGGGTCAGGAAGTCCATGTTGACGGTCGTGATGTCGGTCAGCGGGTGCCCGAGGTTCCGGCCCAGCGTGACGGTCTTGAGGAAGACCTCCGGCAGGATCACCGCCGACCCCCAATTGAGGTACACGCCGCCCTCCATCCCCGCCACGACCGCAGCCAGCTTGCGGAAGTCCAGGAGCGAGCAGGCCCCGATCGCAGCCCCGTCCGCCGAGGGGTGCATGTGGATGATGTCGGTGCCCAGGGCCACGTGGACGGTCACGGGAAGGTTCAGCCGCGCGCCGGTGGCCAGGATGCTGGTCCGCCGGTTCGGGAACTGCCGCTTGTGCTGGTTGATGTAGTAGCCGACCGCCTCCCCGAGCCCCAGCCCCTCCTTGCTGCCCCGCACGATCGCCTCGTTCAGCATCCGCCCGGTCTCCTCCGCCATCCCGAAACGGCCGGAGTCGATTTCCGCGTCCACCTCCTCCGAGGTGTGGCCCATGAGCGCCAGCTCGAAGTCGTGGATGATCACGGCCCCGTTCATCGCGACCGCGGTCACGATGCCGCGCTCCATCAGGTCCACCAGGATCGGATTGAGGCCGACCTTCGTGACGTGCGCGCCCAGGCCGACGATGACCGGCCGGCCGCGGCGGCGCGCCCGCACGATCGCCTGCACGACGGCGCGCAGGGTCTTGACGGCCAGGATGTCGGGGAGCGTCCGGAGGAACCAGTCGAGCGAGCCGCCGCGCCGCCAGGGCACGGAGAAGTCGGACAGCTTGACCTTGCTGTGCCGGCGCGCCAGCGGATAGGTCTTCAGCCGGGAGACGTCGATCGGGCGGACGGGGCCGGACGGTCGGGCCCGGCGCGGGGCGCGGCGGGGGTTACGCAAAGAGCCCTTCCTCGATCAGCTCGCAGAGTACGTGGCCGAGCGTGAGGTGACATTCCTGGATGCGGGCGGTCACGGTGGAAGGCACGACGAACGGATGCTCCACCATCCCGGCCAGCTTGCCGCCGGCGCCGCCGGTCCAGCCCGCCGTCACGAGCCCGCGCTCGCGCGCGGCCTCCACGCCCTTGAGCACGTTCGGGGAGTTGCCGCTCGTGCTGATCGCGATCGCGATGTCGCCCTTCTGCCCGTGGGCCCTCACCTGGCGGGCGAAGGTTTCCGTGTAGTCGTAGTCGTTGGCGATGCAGGTCAGCGCCGCCGGGTCGGCGGTCAGGGCCAGGGCGGGGAGCGGCGCGCGGTCCTTGTGGTAGCGGCCGACGAACTCCGCGGCGATGTGGGAGGCGTCGGTGGCGCTCCCGCCGTTCCCGAAGAGGAGCACCTTGCGCCCCTCCCGGAAGGCCTGCGCGATGAGGCGCGCGAGCCGCTCGATCCGGTCCGCGTGCTCGCGGACGAAGCGCCGCTTGACCTCAGCGCTCTCCTCGAAGGCCTGAATCACCCGCTCGTTCATGCGGCGATTCTAGGCGAGCCCGGACGGTCTGTCAAACCGCGGGATGCAGCCGGTTAGCCGGTGGGGAGAAAGGCGTCCGCCGACCAGCCGCGCGTCGGCGGCGAGGATCCGTGCCGGTCCTTCTTGGCGGCCCGCCTGGTCCGGAGCGCGGCCACGGTCCGCGCGAGCGCGTCCTGGAAGGCCATCTCCTGATCGGGTCGCACCCGATCGGCCACCAGGCTGAGCGTCAGCGGAGGAGAGTCCGCGTGCCCCGCCTGCCACTCGCCGAGCCGGTCCTCCAGCCGGAGAAGCAGGGCGTCGGCCGCCAGCTCGGAGGTCTCCAGCAGCAGGACGGCGAACACGTCCGGCTCGATGCGCGCCACCACGTCGGAGGTCCGGAACGTGCACCGGAGGAGCCGGGCCGTCTCCCGGAGGCTGGCTTCGTGAACCGGCTCCCACCCGCCGTCCGCCGGCAGGCCGTCCACCCCGACGACGAACAGGATCGCCTCCCGCTTCACCCGGCGCAGGAGCTTGAGATAGTGCTCGGCGAAAAATACCAGCCCGAACCGGCTCCACGCGCCGGTCAGGGGGTCCAGGACGCCCTCGGTCATCGTGCGCTCCCTCCGGTGTTCCAATCGGCTGTTTCGGCGGCTGGCTTGAGCCCGATTGCTAACGAGCGAAGACGCGACGAAACCGCGTCTCCGGTCCGGTTGATTGGTGGGGACCCCGGTGCTATAGTCCGCCCGCGATGGCTGCGGAAGCTCCCGTGAAAGCCCTGCTGCTCGCGATGACCGACGACGCGCCGGCCGCGGTGTACTCCGTCAATCGCCTCAAGCCGGAGCTGCTCTGCTTCTTCCTCCCCGAATCGGCCAAGCCGCTGGTCGAGACCTCCGTCCAGCCCCACATCGCCCAGATGCCGCGCAAGTGGGACTGGGTCGTCACGCCGGACTCCGCCCGGTTTCTGACCTGCCACCGGACGCTCGCGCGGGTGCTGCCCGAGCTCCTGCGGACCTGGGAGGTGCAGCCGGGCGAGCTGGTCCTGGACCTGACCGGCGCGACGCCCGCCATGGCCGCCGCGCTGGCCTTGGCGGCGGTTCCGTTCACCTCGCGCACGGTGACGCTGGCCCAGCCGGGCGGGGGCGAGGGCGAGGCGGTCGAGGTGGAAGGCAGGGAGCGGGCCTGGATTCAGGGGAACCCCTGGGACGAAGCGGCGGCCCTCTCGCGGCGCGAGGCCAGCGAGCGGTTCAACCGGGGAGACTTTTCCGCCGCCGCGGCGCTCTTCCGCCAGCTCGAGGTCCGGGTCAGCGGGGGACAGAAGCCTCTGTACCGGGCGCTGGCCGATCTGGCCGAAGGTTACGGTCTCTGGGAACGGTTCCAGTATCGGCCGGCCTGGGACAAGCTCAAGACGTCGCTCAAGGCCCTGGAGATGGCGTCCGTCTGGGGCGGCCCGCCCGGCCTCAAGGCCGTGCTGCCCCCAATCAAGCAGAACGCCGGCTTTCTCGAAAGGCTCGTGCTGGACCCGCTGGAGGTGAAAGAGGCCCTGGCCTACGACCTCCTCGCCCATGCGCGCCGGCGGGCGGACGCGGACCATCATCTCGAAGCGGCCGTCGTCGCGCTCCTGCGCGCGCTGGAGGCCCTGGCCCAGCACCGGCTGTTCAAACAGTACAAGGTCAAGACCTGGGACGTGCGCCCCGAGCAATTGCCGGCCGCGCTCCAGGAATCCTGCCGCACCTGCTTCCTGGACGACGTGGACGGGAAGTACAAGCTCCCGCTCCAGGCGCAGTTTCGCACCCTGGCCGGGCTGGGGGACCAGATGGGCCAGGCCTATCTCGCCCAGTGGCCCAAGATGAAGCCCCTGCTGGACGCGGCCAGCCAGGCCGTGCTGGGCCACGGGTTCGAGCCGATCAAAGCGGAGCGGTTTTCGCAGTTGTACGACGTGGTGATCAAGCTGACCGGCGTGAATGAGGCGGCGCTCCCGAGGTTCCCGACGCTAAACCTGTAAGAGCATATGGCCTATAGCTGATGGCAGGAGCCAATGGGGATGATGCCGGTTTGCAGGACTTTCTGACGGGAAATCACGTGTCTTGTCGCTTTGAAGGGTTGGAGATCTGGAAGTTGGCGAAGGAGTATGCGACGAAAGTCTATTCCGCCACGGCAAAGTTTCCACGGCATGAAGATTATGGATTGCGATCCCAGATGAATCGCGCCGTGAACTCAATCAGCCTGAACATAGCAGAAGGATCAGCGAAGAGCTCTGAGAAGGCGTTTGATCACCACCTTGAAATCGCGGTCGGTTCGACTTTCGAGGCGGTTGCAGCCTCGTTCCTTGCTCTGGAACGGGCGTACATCTCGACAGAAGAGCACGCGGTCCTCTACGAGCGGGGCAGCGATTGGCGAAGCGCATCAATGCGTTCCGCAGCACATTGTTCATGATCTGACTCTTGCCATAAGCCATACGCCATAGGCTATACGCTGTTGATCGCATGGACATCCGCATCTACTACGAAGACACCGACTGCGGCGGGGTGGTGTACTACGCCAACTACCTGAGGTATTTCGAGCGGGCGCGCACGCACTATTTGGAGGAGCGGGGGTTCTCGGTGGCCGGGCTGCTGAAGGAAGGGACCCAGTTCGTCGTCGTCCGGGCGCAGGCGGAGTACCGCGCCCCGGCCCGCTACGGCGAGACGCTGGCGATCGAGACGACGATCGGCGAGATCGGGAAGGCCTCGCTCACGTTCACGCACGTGATCCGCGAGAAGACCAGCGGGCGCCTGGTGGTGGAGGGCTCGGCGACCCTCGCGACGATGGACATGGACGGGAAGGTCAAGCGGCTGGCCCCGGCCCTCGTCCGGGCCCTGCAGGAGCCACCCAAAGGAGCATCCTGATGCCGGAGAAATTCGGAACCTGGCTGGCGATCGCCGCCGTGGCGGTGGGCTTCCTCGTCCTGCTCTGGCTCCTGTTCGCGGAGGGGCCGAAGGACAGGAAAAAGAAGTAGCTCGTCACTCGTCATCCGCCATTCGGCCGGAAGACTATCTACAAGATGGAAAAGGCTGAGGGGCGAAGCGGCCGGCCAGGAAAGATCTCAACTCGTTCACGAACGGTAGTGGCCTTTCAAGGGCGACTGCTTGACGATCTTGTCCACCGCTTCTTTGGCGGTCTTGAGGTCCGTGTCGTGAAGCTCCCGGTACAGTCTGATGGCCAGGACCTTCTGGCCCTGGACCGCCAGGCGCTCCACGTCCTGGTCGGTGCCCTGGCCGGCCGGCGGGTAGAGGCCCGTCCGCTGGGCTTGGCGGACTCGCGCCCTATGGATCGCGTCAAGCAGGAACACCAGGCCGATGACGAGGCCGATGGCTCCGGCCAGCGCGTAGATGATGGTCATCAGCATGAGGCACCACGCTACACCAAGGCGGCTACTTGCACGAAGTACTCGGTCACCGGCTCCGTGAAGTCGTTGTCCGTCCAATAGTCGGTGTGGGCCCCCAGAATCGTGCCGGTATCAATCGCGATGTCCTCGGTCACCACGCGGGCGTAGGCGCGGTTGATGGGTTTCAGCGGGTAGCCGAGAACGTCGTCCGGGTCGTAGAAGTTCAGCCACTTGCAGGCTGCGTCCACCTTGGCCTTGGACTGCCCCGGGAAGCAGTCGTATACGAGCTCGCCGGGCAGCGAGATCGGTTCGATGTCGGATTTGCGGTAGGCCAGCGTGAACAACGGGATGTTGCAGCCGAACATGATCAGTCCCAGGAGAGTCTTGCACCGGGCGAGCTGGCTGCGCGCCGACGCCGGATATCGTTCATGCCGCTGGGCGTCCCAGACGTAGTTCGAGACGATGGCGCAGCCGAGGGAGTGGGCCATGACGATCAGGGGGGTCCGCGGCGGGTCTTCCAGATCGTCCTTCAACTCCTCGATCGCCTTGGCCAGCTCGTCGTGGATCTCGTCGTACACCTCCGACTCCGAGTTGGGCGGGCCCACGTAGGCCAGGGCGTCCCCGAAGCCGCTGATCACGATGTCCTTTCTGAGCTCCTCCCACGAGAGGTCGTTGTCCTTCGACAGGTCCCGGTACAGGTCGTTCTCCGCCCCCTCCATCACCTTGCCCCACCAGGCCGAGCCGAAGGCGAAGAGGTCGGGATTGACCCCTTCATCGCTGATGCGGTCGCGGAGCTCCTCCACCATGTCGTCCGCGAACGACGCGTCTTGGTTGCCCATCCCGTGCACGCAGAGCACCGCGATCCGAGCCATGACGCACTCCCCGTTCGAGCCTTGGTCGGCCGGGCGGCCCGACGATCCCCACCAACCCCGGCTCAGTTAGCATCTGCCACTTAGACGACCCTGTCAAGAAAGGGTACAAACCGGGTACATAGGTGACAGTTGAAACCGGGAACATGGGTGACACTGCTAACATGGCTGACCTTCAGGAGGTTGGCCATGCCCTGGCAGGAGACCGCACCCGTGGACCAGCGTGAACGATTCATTGACGATCACGAAAAATCGCCTTTGGATGCCCCGCCCGGCAGGGCGGGGCTCTTTACTACCGGCGGGTCGCGGTGCTCGTACTCGGAGAACGCGGCGAGGAACGAGAAGAACCACTGGAACCCAGCCGAGTGCTCGGTGAACGGCAGCGACAGCGAGTGCCGGTTGTCCCAGATGCGCAGCTTCATCTCGTCAAGCACTGACTGCTGGCCCTGCTGGTTCGATACCGTGCGCTGCGTAATGTCCGGCTGCACGCGGAGTTCAGGATTCTGAGACCAATACTATTCACGTCGTCTGTCAGGGCGTTAGCGACGTTCTCAAGCTCACGCTTCCGGCGCTCGTAGTCCGGGTTCAGCATATACTCCCTCTCGGTGCCGCCGAGTATTAGCAGCGCGCGCGCCGTAGCGTCAGACTCGCTGAGCTTGTCGTTCTTCAGCACGTCCTGGATCTTCACGCTGTACGGCAACTTGCTGTATTCGGCAAAGTAGAAGAATTCCGGGAGGCGATCCTTGGCCACGCTCCACGCGGCGTCATTGAAGTTATCTTCCCGACCGAGCAGCGTCTTGAGCGCCGACTGCGCGTTTGTGAACAACTTGTGGTCTTCGGCGGCTTCCTTGCTCTTCTCCACATCCGCAGCGAGCTTCGCCTTCAGGGCCTCGAAGTCCGCAAGCGCGGCGTAGGCGGCCTGTTCCGCCGCCGGTACGGGGTTCTTGGCGACGAAATTCCTGACGGCCTGCTGCTCCTTGCAACCGCTCTCCCAGCGAAATTCGTTGCTGTAGTTCTTCCACAGCCGCAGGCTGGTTCCGGCGGTGACAACGCCCGGACCGAACTTCTCCTCCATCACCTTGACGTCGGCAGGCTCCCATTCAAGGCCGACCTCGACCGGCTCGAACTCCTTCTGGTTTACGCCTTCGTTGCGGTGCCGCTTCTCGGGCCAGGCCGGGTAGTGGTCGTGGATCACGAACTCGGGCTTCGATCGCGCGGGCTTTACCCGCCATAGGGCATTCAGGAAGGCGCTCTTACCGGATTCGTTTTTGCCGACGAGGCACGTCACCTTGTCCTCGATCGCCACCTCGGTGGAGTCGAGGATGTTCCGGAACATTCGCACGCGAACGGTCTTGAGTTTCATGCACCCTCCAGCCTACTCACCGAGTGTCCAATGCCGCCTAATAAGTGAACCGCTTAGGGTCCTGCGATACACGCGCGGTTTATCTCGTTCCAGCTCCCAAGCGTCCATCCTGGAAATATCCGCAATGTCAGTCCCTTGTGGGCCTTTGTCAAGGCACCACCGGTCGGGATAGACGGCGGAGCCCGGCGGTCTATCCGGACATTCGACGGCGGTATATTCAGACATCGCCCCCAGTCTATGGAGCTGACATGGAACCGGTCAGAGCCGATCAGCCGGGCTCGCCACACCGCTTCCACCTCGATTGAGCACATGGGTATAGATCATCGTCCCGCTAACATTCCGGTGTCCTTTTCCCTAGCGGGCGGTGGTCAGTTCCCACTGCCTGGCGCGAGCCGTCAATTCTTGAACGTGTTGCGGCCAGTCGTGCAAGGTGGCAGGATCAAAGTCTGCACCGTTGGGCCAGACCAGCGTATGCACTTCAGGGTCAATCCTGACTTGGTTGAACAGGGACATCTCGCGCAACGGTCCATAGAGGTCTCCTGCCAGAACAGGCCGGAAGTCAATGACCCGCTCTGTGTTATCGTCAAAGCAAAGGCGTAAGATATAAGCTCCGGCGATTTCACAGGCGGTCACGCGATAAATGGGATGAGCCATCTTTCCCTCCCTTATGTGAGGGGTTGAATGGGGAGCGGTCTGTGGCCTTCCTGCAACAGTTGCCAATCCTTCCGCAGTTCCGCTTGGTGCAATTCCGCCCAGGCCTCGACGAGACGCTGTTGGCGCCTGGGTAGAGATCCAGCGATCAACTCAATCGGATCAAGACTGTAGATGCCGACGTCGTCCTGATGGTATGCGTGGAAGTGAGGGACATGGTGTGGGCCACCGACTTCTGCAAACATGCGAATGATGATCCCAAGAAGCGACTGAGTTCGGGCATGCCCCAAATCTTATCGTCAAAGCTGAGAACTGATGCAAAGGCCGTAATAGCCTATTGAGCTAGAATTACATGCTTATTGGAAAGCTGTGTCAAGCGCGTCTCATAAGGCGGGAGAGCGTATAGCAGATAGCAGATGGCTGACGGAAGGAATCGTTGTCGGCTATCAGCTCTGCACTCTTCCTGCGCTCGTGCCACCAGCCATAAGCCATAGGCTCTTGGCTTTGCGGCCATCCGCTCTTAGCGGCTCCCCGGCTTCGCGTAGCCCTCGCCCTTGAGGATGTCCGCGACGTTCCGGTCGTTGACGTACACGTCGGCGACGGTCCGCCCGTACTTGTCCAGGGCCTGCGGGACGATCCGGACCGGTCCCTCCCGGAGCAGCAAATCCAGTCGCTGGGAGGCCTCGAACCCGCCGGACTCGGAGACCTCCGGCGTGTCTATGCCACGGAGACGAATCCGCTCCGCCCCATAGGCGAAGGTGTCGCCGTCAATCAGGCGGAGGTGCCAGCCGTCCAGGAGGCGGGGCTGGAGCTCCCGCGCCAGCCAGGGATAGCGGGCGAGCAGGGCCTGGCGGAGGAAGGCCGCGCCACGGTTTTCGTGAGGGCGGCTGGACGATCTGACCCAGCTCGGCACGTGCACGGTCTTGCGCTGTTTGCGGGAGCCGGTGAGGCGGCGGGGCGCCGCCGGAGCCGGCCGGATTTTCACCGCCGAGAAAGCCGTACAGACGCATGGAGACTTGGCGGGACCGGCTTGGGTGGCCGGCGGTGCCTTGTCGCGCTTGCCGGCCGCGCGGGACTTGCCGTCGGCGGCGACCGGCACGGTCAACAGGATGACGAGGAGACAACAGACGATCGCGATCCATAGAAGGGAACGACGCATGGACGATCACCTCCCTCTGCCGAGGGACAGTGCAAGAGCCGTGCACGCCCCTCACCCTTCCCTCTCCCACGTGTGGAGAGGGAAGGACGCGGCGGAAGCGTGGATGGGCGCGGGTAACAGAAGGGTCAGGAAGGGATGGCTGGGGATGGGTTCGAGACAAAAAAGAAGCCCGCCCCTGTGTGGAAGGGAACGCGGCGGCGAGCTTGGATGAGATCGGACCGGACCCCACGCTGAGCTGGTTGTCCCGCATCGTCGCGGTTGTGGCCGGCTTTGCCGACCGTGCCTACTGGCACCGAGCGGGCGATGCGTGCCTTCGGTCCTGATCTGCACTCGCGGACGCGCAACCTTCGGGGAGACTCACAGGGGCGGGCCACCCTTGTCCGGTGGCGTCATGGCTGAGCGGAATCACCTCCCTCCGGTATCGAGTTGGGGAGTCGACTCCCGGTTCGTAAAATGCGCCCGTCCTGGAACAATGTCAAGACTGTATTTGACCTGGGGACATCGCATGAAACGTGCCAGGCTCTTCGCCCTGTCCACAGCAGGTTGACAAAGCCGAAAAGCGCGTGCTCAAATCCCGGTGATGCGTCATGGGTGATGGGTGACATGACCCCGTCGCAAAAATGGAGGCATAAACCATGGATATGTTTGGCAAGGTGGGGCTGGTCGAGATCCCGGTCCTCATTGCGCCGGACCAGAAGGTGTGGCTGGACCGCATGATCAAAGAGGGCAAGATCGCGGTCCCCCCAGGCGGCACGCTGGAAAAGGGCTCGCTCTACTCGATGTTCATCCGCATGCTGCTCCACAACGCGATGGAGGAGCAGAAGCGGCAAGAGGCGCTGGAATCGGAGGATGAGGACGAGTAGGCCGCGCGGGTGAATCGAAACCGATTCAGTCTGTATCTCACTCGGTACAGCCGCGACCGAGGAGCCTATAGCTTATGGCGAATGGCTTATTGCCGAAGCCAAGGGGCTGAGAGCCTATGGCTATTCTGCGAAGTCTGGTGTCTGACCGTCTTCTGTCTCTGGCCATACGCCATCAGCTATACGCTATAAGCTCTTGAACGCGGCTCTCGCGCCCGCGATCGTGTGCGCGATGTCGGCGGCCGAGTGGACCGTCGAGAGGAAGGCCGCTTCGAACTGGGACGGCGCCAGGTAGACGCCCTGCTCCAGCATCCGGCGGAAGAACTTCGCGTAGGCCTGCGTGTCGGACTGCCTCGCCGAGGCATAGTCCACCACCGGTCCCTTCGTAAAGAACGTGCAGAGCATGGACCCCACGCGGGTCTGCGTGACGGGCACCCCGGCCTTCTTCGCCGCCTCGCCCAGCCCTTCCGACAATTCCGCCGCCCGCGCCTCCAGCTTCCGGTAGAGGCCCGGCTTCTTGAGCTGCGTGAGCGTCTCGATTCCCGCGGTCACCGCCAGGGGATTGCCCGACAGGGTGCCGGCCTGGTAGACCGGTCCGGCCGGCGCGATCATCCGCATGATCTCCCGCTTGCCTCCGTACGCGCCCACCGGCAGCCCGCCGCCGATGATCTTGCCCAGGCAGGTGAGGTCCGGCGAGATTCCGTAGAGGGTCTGCGCGCCCCCGTAGTGGACGCGGAAGCCGGTGATCACTTCGTCGAAGATCAGCAGGATGCCGTGCGCCCGCGTCAGCTCCCGCAGGCCGTGGAGGAAGTCGTCCCCCGGCGGCACCACGCCCATGTTGCCCGCCACCGGCTCCAGGATCACGCAGGCCAACTCCCGGTGGTGAGCCTGGATGAGTTGCTGCACGGTCTTGAGATCGTTGTAGGGGGCGGTCAGGGTGTGTTTCGCGAAGTCCGCCGGCACGCCGGGGCTGTCCGGGATGCCGAGCGTCGCGAGGCCCGAGCCGGCCTTGGCGAGCAGGTAGTCGCTGTGCCCGTGGTAGCAGCCCTCGAACTTGAGGATCTTGTTGCGCTTCGTGAAGGCGCGGGCCAGCCGGATCGCGCTCATCACCGCCTCTGTCCCCGAGCTGACCAGCCTGACCTCCTCCATAGAGGGGACGGCCGCGGCGATCATCTTGGCGAGGCGGACTTCCAATTCGGTCGGCGCGCCATAGCTCGTCCCGTTCGCCGCCGCGCGGGCGATCGCCTTGACGACCGGCGCCGGCGCGTGGCCGAGGATCATCGGGCCCCAGGAGAGCACGTAGTCAATGAAGCTGTTCCCGTCCACGTCGTAGAGCCGCGCGCCCTTGGCCTTCTTGATGAACAGGGGCTGCCCGCCCACGGAGCGGAAGGCGCGCACGGGGCTGTTCACCCCGCCGGGGATGTATCGCTGGGCTTCGGCGAAGAGCTGCTGTGAGCGGGTCGTCTTCATCGCTGATCGCAAGTGGCAGAAGGCGGCGCACCCTATCACGCGGTCGTCGGGAGGGTCAAGCTGTGGGAAACGAACACACCATCTGGTGAGGCCAACAAGCACTCTTGACCCCCTCCCAGAAAACTAGGCCAGCCAAAACTGGGAAAATCGGCTAAGCTTGCAGCCCTCCAACTCAGGAGGGCGCATCATGAAAAAGAGCAAGTTTTCGGAAGAGCAGATCGCCACGGCCCT